>JAJRRZ010000113.1 GCA_024279045.1 Alphaproteobacteria bacterium | reverse complement strand
GTTCTTCTTGTGCGCCATCGCCTTCTTGCGAAATTCCGGGCGGACGCGGTCGTACTCCTCCAGCGACATCAGATCATCGCGGCTGAGCTTGCCCTTCTTTACTTCAATGGTGCCGGTCATTGTGTCGTCCTCCACTTGTGTATCCGCGTTCAGATGCCATAGGCCTTGCGCAGCAGGCTGATGGGGTGCTCCACCGCCTTGTCGCCGGCCTTCAGGTGTTCCTCGTAGATGTGCTCGATGTGGTGTCCCGCCACGGGGCAGTCGGAACCGTAATGATCGGCCTTCTGTGCCTGCACCTGCTTGGCCACCGGGCGGCCTATCTTCACCGCCGCGTCATGGTGCTCGCTCTTCACCGCGTAGGTGCCGTCATGGCCGGAGCAGCGCTCGACGATGCGCACTTCCGTGTCGGGGATGAGCTTGAGCACTTCCATGGTCTTGCGCCCGACGTTCTGCACCCGCTGATGGCAGGCAGCATGATAGACCACCTTGCCCAGCCCCTGCCTGAAGTCGGTGTTCATCTTGCCCTCGCGGTGGCGCTCGGCCAGGTATTCGAACGGATCGAAAAAGGCCCGCGCCACCTTCTGCACCTGTGGATCATCGGGGAACAGCAGCGGGATTTCCTGACGGAACATCAGCGCGCAGGACGGCACCGGCGCAACGAGGTCGAAGCCCTGATCCACCAGCGCTGCCAGATGCGGGATGTTGGCTTCCTTCATGCGCGCCACGGCATTCATGTCGCCCAGCTCCATCTTGGGCATGCCGCAGCAGCTCCTGTATTCGGCCACGCGCACCACCAGGCCGTTATGCTCGAGCACCTTCACCAGGTCCTCGGCCACCTGCGGCTCGTTGTGGTTGGCATAGCAGGTGAGGAACACCGCCACCTTGCCGGTGGTGCGGCCTGCATCGTCGCCATGGCCATCGTTGCCGATATATTTCTTCAGGCGTTTTTGCGCCGTTTTCGAGACAAATGGCGGAATCCACGCCTCGTGATGCACGCCGAGGGAGCCATCCAGCAGTTTGCGCGCTGCGCCCATGCGGTTCACCGCATTTACCGTCTGGGCAATCAGCGGCTTGGCGAAGAACTTGCCCATCATGTCGGTGCTGGTCAGCAGCTTGTCGCGGAAGCGTGCGCCTTTCTTCCTGTATTGGAAGGCCTTGCCCTGCAGCATCAGGTGCGGAAAGTCGATGTTCCACGGGTGCGGTGGCGTGTAGGGGCACTTGGTCATGAAGCACAGATCGCACAGATAGCATTCCTCCACGACCTTCCAGTAATCGTCCTTGTTCACGCCATCGATCTCCATGGTGGGCGATTCATCCACCAGGTCGAACAGGGTGGGAAAGGCGTTGCACAGGTTCACGCAGCGCCGGCAGCCGTGGCACAGATCGAAGACGCGCTCCAGCTCCTTCATCAGCGCATCTTCGTCGTAGAAGGCCGGATCCTGCCACTTCACCGGGTGGCGCTCCGGCGCTTCCAGGCTGCCCTCGCGAATGCCTGCGGCGCTTTTCGGCTTGTCGGACATCGTGCTTCTCTCCTGCGTCGGGTGCGTGAAAATCGGGTCAAATCAATGATGATCGTGATGATTGCCGCTGTGCGAAGGAATATCTCACCATGCGGCATGCCGACATGGGCAAGAAAAAACCGGCCCGAACACGGACAGCGACAAGCGCGGGCCTGATGCGCGGGCCGGTCGACATTCCCGTGGGTGGGGAAGAGCCATCCACGCATTCCCATGCGCGGATGGCCCCGGTACGGGCTTTACGCGTCCAGCTCGTCCAGCGCTTTCTGGTAGCGGTTGGCATGCGAACGCTCGGCCTTGGCCAGCGTCTCGAACCAGTCGGCGATCTCGTCGAAGCCTTCCTCGCGGGCGGTCTTGGCCATGCCCGGATACATGTCGGTGTATTCGTAGGTCTCGCCTGCCACGGCGGCCTTCAGGTTATCCTGGGTGCTGCCGATGGGCAGGCCCGTGGCCGGATCACCCACCTGTTCCAGATACTCCAAGTGGCCGAAGGCATGGCCCGTTTCGCCTTCCGCCGTGGAGCGGAACAGCGCGGCCACGTCGTTGTAGCCTTCCACGTCCGCCTGCTGGGCGAAATACAGATAACGACGGTTGGCCTGGCTCTCGCCAGCGAATGCTTCCTTCAGATTTTCTTCCGTCTTCGAACCTTTCAGCTCAGCCATTGCTGATTCCTCCTTCTGGGTTGCTCCTTGGGTTGACAATTTGCCGAAATTATTCTCCCGAAGGCATGCGAAATCACCCCCGGCAGCCGCTTAGATTTAGAATTATTCCAATAACAGAGTCAACCCTCTTTTGCACCTTTTGCCGCATATTTTCCCCACCTCTTGATTGCTCCGGCCACTTGCGGCTTCTTGCGGGCAACAGGGCAACCTCGCACGGAGCATCAGGTATGGCTCGACCAGGCATGAAAACCGGCATCCTCTTCGCCATGTTGCTGGCACTGGCCGTCCCCGTTGCGGGTGCATCGGTTACAGAGCAGGGCAGGGCGGAGCAACACGGCCTGTCGCCGGAGATGTTGGAGCGTGTGCAGGAGATCATCGACGATGCCTGCATATTTTGCCACGGCGAGAAGGGCGAGGCTTCCAACCCCATCTACCCGCGGCTGGCGGCGCAGAACCGTGAATACATGGAGCGGCAGTTGAAGCTGTTTCGTTCAGGTGCGCGCAAGAGCGACATCATGAACGAACAGGCCGCCGACCTGAAGGATGAGGAGATCGCGGCACTGGCTGCCTGGTTTGCCGTCCAGCCGCCACAAGCCCACAAGCTGGCCGATGACGACTGGGAGCGCAAGTTGTGGGAGGTGGGGCGTTATGTGTTTCTTTACGGCGACCCCTTTGCCGACATTGCCCCGTGCATGACCTGCCACGGCAAGGATGCGCGCGGCAGCCGCGCCCTGCCGCGCCTGGCCGGGCAGCACCGCAAGTATATCGTCAACCAGTTGCTGGCCTTTCAGCAGGGCAAGCGCAAAACCGACAACGCCATGATGCGCGCCATCGCGAAAAATCTCTCGCGCCTGGCCATGGAGGGCGTTGCACTCTATCTCAGCACCCTGAAGCCGGAAGCTTCCGCCAGCCAACCGGCAACCACATCGCCCACCACCCCCTGACCGCGGCCTGCCCCGCACCTTGCCCCACACCACACCTTGCCCCGCCGCCATGCATTGCGCTACAGGCTGGGACAACATTTGTTTTTCCTGCAAGCAGGCAGAAGCACCATGGCGAAGAAGAACAAGCCGCAGCGCATCAAGGCGCGGCTGCCGAAGGGCTTTCGCGACATCGGCGCGGAGGAGATCGCCGCCACCCGCGCCATGCTCGAGGCCATCCGCGGCGTTTATGAATCCTACGGCTTCGCGCCACTGGAGACGCCGTTCATCGAATATGCCGATGCGCTGGGCAAGTTCCTGCCCGATGACGACCGGCCCAACGAGGGCGTCTTCTCCTTCCAGGACGAGGACGAACAGTGGCTCAGCTTGCGCTACGACCTCACCGCGCCGCTGGCGAGGCATGTGGCGCAACATTACGACCACCTGCCCAAGCCGTTCCGCTCCTTGCGCGCCGGCTGGGTGTTCCGCAACGAAAAGCCCGGCCCCGGGCGCTTTCGCCAGTTCATGCAGTGCGATGCCGACACCGTCGGTTCCGCCAGCCCGCTGGCCGATGCGGAAGTGTGCATGATGGCCACGGATGCGCTGGAACGGCTGGGCATCGCGCGAGGGGACTACGTGCTGCGCGTGAACAACCGCAAGATCCTCGACGGCGTGCTGGAGGGCATCGGCCAGGCCGACGCAACGGCGCGCCTGACCATCCTGCGCGCCATCGACAAGCTCGACCGCCTCGGCGCGGACGCCGTGCGCGCGCTGCTGGGCGAGGGACGGCTGGACGAATCCGGCGATTTCACCAGGGGCGCCGGGCTGGATGCCGATCAGATCGGCCATGTCATGGCTTTCGTCGAGGCCGGGTTGCAGGGCGGTTCGCGCGCCGACATTCTCGCCCGGCTGGCGCGGCTGGTGGGCGGCTCGGAGACGGGCAAGGCAGGCATCGCCGAGCTTGAGGAGATGGCCGCCTTCCTCGATGCGGTGGGCTATGGCGATGACCGCATCGCCTTCGATCCGGCAGTGGTGCGCGGGCTGGACTATTACACCGGCCCCGTCTTCGAGGCCGAGCTGACCTTCGAGATCGACGGCGAGGACGGCAACCGCGTGCGCTTTGGCTCTGTCGGCGGCGGCGGGCGCTATGACGACCTGGTGGCCCGCTTCACCGGCCAGAGCGTGCCGGCCACGGGCTTTTCCGTTGGCGTGTCGCGGCTGTATGCGGCACTGAGACATCTGGGCAAGCTCGCGGCGGCGCGACAGGCAGCGCCCGTGGTGGTGCTGGTGATGGATCGCCAGCATGTGGCCGGCTACTGGCGCATGGTCGAGGAGCTGCGCGCCGCGGGCATCATGGCGGAGATGTATGTCGGCACCTCCGGCCTGAAGGCGCAGATGAAATATGCCGACCGGCGCGGCGCGCCACTGGCCGTCATCGAGGGCGAACAGGAACGCGAGCAGGGCATCGTGCAGATCAAGGATCTCGTCGAGGGCCGCAGGAAGGCCGCGGCCATCGCCTCGCGCCAGGAATGGGTGGAGAGCCGCCCCGCGCAGGTGGCCGTGCCGCGCGGCGAACTGGTGGGCAAGGTGCGCGAGATGCTCGCCGCGCAGGCGGCGGAGGGGGGATCATGACCATCAGCGCAACACCAGCGGCGCGCATCATGGCCCTGTTCGCGCGGGAGGGCTTTACGCCGGTGGATCCGCCCATCATGCAGCCGGCGGATGTGTTCATCGAGAAATCCGGCGAGCAGATCCGCGCCCATACCTTCCTGTTCACCGACCCGGACGGCGTGGCGGAACTGTGCCTGCGGCCAGACCTTACCGTGCCCACCTGCCGCTGGCACTTGCAGCACGCCGCCGATCCGGCGGGGGAAGCGAAATACTGCTACGCCGGGCCGGTGTTCCGCTATCACGCCCGCAGCGACACCCCGCACGAATACGAGCAGGTGGGGCTGGAGTGGTTTGCCGCGCCCGATGCCGTTGCCGCCGAGGCGCAAGTGCTGGCGCTGGCGGTGCAGTCCGTGCGCGCCGCGGCTGAGGAAGGCGCGCACGAAGCCACGCAGGCGACGCCTGCGCGGCAGGAGCAGGCAACACCCGTGCCGCTGGCCATCACCATCGGCGACATCGGCCTGATGCGCGCGCTGCTGGAAGACATCGACATGCCGCCGCGCTGGCGCGCGCGCCTGCTGCGCCGGTTGCGCCGCCCGCAGGCCTTCCACCAGACCCTGCGCGAACTCTCCGGCGACGGCGAGCGGGCGCGCACCTCGCTATCGCCGCTCGTTGATGAACTGGCCGAACAGCCGGGCATGGAACATGCCCTGGCGCTGGCCGAGCGCGAGCTGGACGCGCGCCAGCTGGAGCTGGTGGGCGGGCGCACGCTGGAGGAGATCGCCACCCGCCTGCTGGAAAAGGCCGAAAACCGCCACCTGCCGCCGCTGGCGCAGGAGCAGGTGGCGATGATCGAGCAGTTGCTGACCATCCGCGCACCGCTGAAGCCCGCCATTGTGCAACTGGGCAAACTGGCCGACGCGGCGGGCGCGGCCAGCCGCGCCGCCTGGCAGCATTTCGCCGCGCGCGTGGAGCATTTCGCCCGCCTGCTGGGAGACGATGCCCGGCGCATTCTGTTCGATGCCGCCTTTGGCCAGAGCTTCGATTATTACACCGGCTTCGTGTTCGAGATCACCGCCCCGGTGCGCGGCGCGGCGCAGGCGGTGGCCGGTGGCGGGCGCTATGACAACATGCTGGCCAGCCTCGGCGGGCCGGATGTGCCGGCGCTGGGCATGGCGCTGAACATGCCGCGTCTGCTGGCCGCGCTTCATGGGCAGGAGGCCGCGGCATGACCAATTCTGCCAACAACCCGCCGCTGGTGCTGGGCGTGCCATCGAAGGGACGGCTGATGGACAAGGCCGTCGCACTGCTGGCCGAGGCCGGGCTGGAACTGGTGCGCACCGGCCATGCCCGCGGCTATCGCGGTGAATTGCGCGGGCTGAAGGCCGCACCGGTACTGGAGGTGGCATACCTTTCCGCCTCGGAAATCGCCCGCCACCTGCGCGAGGGGCGCATCGCCGCCGGTGTAACCGGCGAGGACCTGCTGCTTGAGACCATGCCGGATGTGGATGCCGTCGCGGCGCGGCGCATTGCGCTGGGCTTTGGCCATGCGGATGTGGTGGTGGCGGTGCCGCAATGCTGGCTGGACTGCGCGCGCATGGCTGACCTGGAAGAGATTGCGGCGGAACATCACGCCCGCCACGGGCGGCTGATGCGCGTGGCGACGAAATACCTGCGCCTGACGCGCACCTTCTTTGCCGAACATGGTGTTACGGCCTATCGCACCACGCGTTCCGCCGGAGCCACGGAAGGCGCGCCGGCAGCCGGGCTGGCAGAGCTGATCGTCGATATCACCTCCAGCGGCGAAACCCTGCGCGCCAATCATCTGAAGGTGCTGGATGACGGCACTATCCTGCGCTCCCAAGCCATGCTGGCCCTGCACAACGCCACCGCCGAGACCGATGCCATGCAGGAACTGGCCGAACGAGTGCAATCCACCACCACTATTGTGCAGCAACAGGCTGCACAAGAGGGTAGTTGACGTTTGCTTGTCAAACGAAATGCCTATATCGTTTGATAACGATACAGCTTGTCAAACATACGTTTTACAAGGTGATGGCATGCAGCGTGGATTGACAGGCCATTTCGTTCCCATCGTGCATGAGGGACACGCGGCAAACGCCTTTGTGCCTGTACCACTGCCACCTGAACCACCACTGGATCTTTCATCCACGTTGCGCAAGCAACTGGAGCAAGCCGTACATGCCCTCGGTGGGCTGGACAACATTGCCACTTTGCTGCCCGATCCGGACATTTTCCTCTATACCTATGTTCGTCGTGAGGCGGTTCTATCCTCGCAAATCGAGGGCACACGCTCCACACTTTCCGACTTGCTGCTGTTCGAGCTTGAAGAGGCTCCGGGTGTGCCTTTTGATGATGTGCGCGAAGTCTCGAACTACGTGCGGGCGCTGGAGCACGGCATGCGGCGCCTGCAGGAAGGACTTCCGCTGTGCAATCGACTGTTGCGTGAGATGCACGCCATACTGCTGGACAGTGGTCGCGGACAGGACAAGAGGCCGGGCCACTTCCGCCACACGCAAAACTGGATCGGCGGGCTTGATGTGAGTACGGCAACTTTCGTGCCGCCACCACCGCAGGAGGTCGAGTCCTGCATGGCGGCACTGGAAAACTTCATCAGCATGCCGGATGATGCCCAGCCCTATGAAACGCTGGTCAAGGCAGCACTGGCTCATGTGCAATTCGAGACCATACACCCCTTTCTGGATGGAAATGGCCGGCTTGGACGCATGCTGATTTCCTTCATCCTGCATGCCGACGGCCTGTTGCGTCACCCGCTGCTCTATCTCAGCCTGTTTCTGCGCCAGCATCGCCAGCGTTATTTTGACCTCCTGACAAATGTCCGCCTGCGGGGAGATTGGGAGGCATGGCTGTCATTCTTCCTTGAGGGCGTGCAACAGGTGGCAGGCAATGCCGTGGATACAGCCAGCAAGCTCATTCTCCTGTTTCACGATGATGAAGCCCGTGTCAGCAATTACGGTGGACGGCAGGCTGGTACCTTGCACCGCGTGCTGCATGCCCTGCAGCGCAGGCCCATTGCTACCATCACCTGGGTTTGCCAGCATACCGGACTGACGCATCCCCCTGTCAGCAAAGCCATGAAACGGTTGGAAAAAATGGGTATTGTGCGTGAAATTTCCGGTCGACAGCGTGGCAGGACCTATGCCTATGTCCGGTATCTGCAGATCATGGAAACGGGTGTGAACAGCTTTGCCAACCATGATGGCAACAAGCAGCACGGCTCATGACGTTTCTCTGTGGGTAAGCGCTATTCAGAAGCACTGCCATGCAGGAGCTGGCCGAGCGCCTGCCATCCACCGTTGCCGGACAAAAGCAGCCTTGATGCTCAGCCCATGATGCCGGGGTTGAAGATGCCCGCCGGGTCGAACTGCGTGCGCACGCGCTGTTGCAGGGCGGCCAATGCCTGCGGCTGTGGTGCGAACACCGGCACGGCAGCGCGGTATTCCTGCGGCGCGGCGAACAGCATGGCCTGTGCGCCGCACTCGCCACACACGCGGCGCAGGGCCTCGGCCCCATCGGCAGCATCCGGCAACGCGGGCAATGGCAACGACAGCCAGATCAGGCCGCCCGCGCGGTCGATGAACAGGTGTGCCGCCTGCAGCTTGTCCATCAGCGCCGCGGCCAGCTTGCCACCACTGGCCGGAGCCAGGGTGATGCGCCACAGCCAGTGGCGGCCCGCATCTCCTTCAGGCACTTCTTCGGCGGCACCCGCCAGCATGGGCCGCACATCGCGCAGGCCAGCCCAGAAATCGTCCCATGCTTCGCCTTCCGCCAGCGTCCAGTCGCCATGCCCCTGCATTGCCGCGCGCAACATTTCCGCGCGGCTCTTCAGCGATCCGGCAAAGCCCTCCACCCGCAGGCAGGTAAGTGTCCCGCCGCCCGTGGCGTCTTCTGGTGCGCCTGTTTTCAGCGCTGCCGGCACGAGTGTCTCCGGCAGCCAGCAGGCCGCGGATACTTCCGCCGGGGTCAGCATGGCCCGGCTCATGGCCGCCACCGCCGCCGGCGCATCCAGCCCGCGGCAAGTCAGCGTGATGGCCCGCTCCGGCGCGGGCAACACGCGCACGGTCAGCCGCGTGAGCACCGCCAGCGTGCCGAAGCTGGCGCTCATCAGCTTTGGCAGGTCATAGCCGGTAACGTTCTTCACAACCCTGCCGCCGGCCTTGAACAGCTCGCCGCGGCCATTGACGGCGGAAAAGCCCAGCACATGATCGCGCACGCTCCAGCGCAGTATCTGCCGCGGGCCGGCCATGCCAACGCTTACCACCCCGCCCAGCGTGCCGGCATCATCCGCTGAATGATCCACTGCTGCACCCGCCGTCTCTGTCGCTGGAGGTTGTTGCGCGCCATAAGCTGCCAGCACTTCGGCAAAACGCGGCGGCTCGAAGGGCAGCATCTGGCGTCTTTGCGCCAGCATGGCCTCGATCTCGGCCAGTGGCGTGCCGGCCAGCGCGGTGAAGGTCAGCTCTTCGGGCTGATATTCCTCCACTCCTTTCAGCTCCGTGGTGCGCAGCACGGCATCCGCCGCCACCGGCGCGCCCAGTCCGCTGCGTGTGCCGTGGCCGGTGATGCGCAGCCGCCGTTCGCGCCCAGCCGTCTCGGCAATGGCCTCGGCCAGCGCCTCTTCCGATTCGGGAGTGATGATGTCCACCGCCCAGCCTCCTTGCCTGATACATGCCATGTTTCCGGCATTGGCGGGCAAAGGCAAGCGCAAGGCAAGCCCGGTCGGCGGAAAAAACTCACGCCGTGGCGGGCTGGCGCGGAAAGCTCCAGCGCATGCGCAGCGCCAGCAGCACGATCAGCAGGCCCATGTAGACGAGCGGCTCGATCTGAAAGCCCTTGCGCACCCAGATGAAATGCAGCACGCCGAGGATGGCCAGCGGATAGACCAGCCGATGCAGCCTGCGCCAGCGCTGCGCGCCCAGTCGTTTGATGAAGGCATTGCTGGAGGTGATCGCCAGTGGCAGCATCATCACGAAGGCCGCCATGCCGAAGGTGATGTAGGGCCGCTTGACGATGTCGGAGAGCATCTGCACGAACAGGAACTGCATGTCCAGCACCACCCACACTGCCAGATGTGCCAGCGCGAAGAAGAAGGCGCTCAGCCCCAGCGCCCGGCGGAACTTCATCAGGTTGATGCCGGTGAAACGCTTCAGCGGCGTGATCACCAGCGTCGCCAGCAGCAATTGCAGCGCCAGGATGCCGTATTCCAGCTCCAGCATGCGCACCGGGTCGGGCCGGTAGTGGCCGCTGATGGCCAGCCAGAAATGCCAGCCGATGAGCGCCAGCGTCATGATGTGGATGGGCCATGCCGGCAGGCGGCGGACATGGTGGTTGATGGTGCGGGTCATGAGGGCGTCTTTCAGTAGTATTTGCGCAAGTCCATGCCCTTGTAGAGGCTGGCGACCTGCTCCTCGTAGCCGTTGAACATCAGCGTCGGCACGCGCTTGCCGAACAGCCCCTCGCCGAGGCGGCGTTCCGTTGCCTGCGACCAGCGCGGATGCGAGACATGGGGGTTGACGTTGGCATAGAAGCCGTATTCGTCCGGCTGCATCATGTTCCAGGTGTTTGGCGGCTGGGTGTCCACCAGCGAGATGCGCACAATGCTCTTGATGGACTTGAAGCCGTATTTCCACGGCACCACCAGTCGGATGGGCGCGCCGTTCTGCTTCGGCATGTCCTTGCCATACAGCCCCGTGGCCAGCAGCGTGAGCGGGTGCATGGCCTCGTCCAGCCGCAACCCTTCGCGATAGGGCCATTCCAGCAGCGGCAGCTTCTGCCCCGGCATTTCCTCCGGCCTGTGCAGCGTCTCGAAGGCGACGTATTTCGCCCCGGCCTTCACGCCCACGCGCTTCAGCAGATCACGCAGCATGAAGCCGTTCCACGGAATGACCATCGACCACCCTTCCACGCAGCGGAAGCGGTAGATGCGCTCCTCGATGTCCATGCCCTTCAGGATGTCTTCCAGCGGATAGACACCGGGCTTGTCCACCAGACCATCGATGGTGATGTGCCAGGGTTTCGTCGTCAGCCGTTGGGCATGTTTCTTCGGATCACGCTTCGACGTGCCGAATTCGTAGAAGTTGTTGTAGGAGGTGATGTCCTCGTATGGCGAGGGCTTCAGCTCGTTCCTGCCTTCGGCGCGGGCCTGGTTTCCGCCCTCGCTCTCGCAGGCCGCCAGCGTCGGAAACAGCGCCACCGCCCCGGCGGCACGCATGAACTTGCGGCGGTTGAAATAGACCTCTTCCGGCGTAACGTCGTTTTCCGTCAGGTCGGGCGTGAACCACTTCGGCATGGGTGATGCGTCTCCTCGAACCATCCGCAGGCAGACAATCTGCAAGCAGATAATCTGGAATCATTCCAATAAATGCATGGCGCATTTCCCGCTCCCCCGCAAGGGCAGCGCGCATCACGATCCTGTTGATGCAGGGTGAGACAGACAAAAAGCCGAAGGCCGGGACATTCAATCAACCAGCCTCCAGCAGCAGCACATGCAGTGCCTTCGGGCCATGCGCGCCGATGACGAGGGTCTGCTCCACGTCCGCCGTGCGCGACGGGCCGGTGATCAGCATGATGCTGCACGGCATATCGGGCGCGGCGGGCAGATCCTCGAGGCCGTCCACGCTCAGCGCATGGGCAATGGCCTGCTCGTAGCCGCCGCAAATGTCATCGCTGCGCAATACCACGAACAGCACTTCCGGCAGCAGACAGGCACGCAACGGCCACAAGGCGCCGGATGTCAGCACCAGCGTGCCGGTTTCTGCGGCGGCAGCAAGGCAGGGCAACACGACGGCAGGCACATCAGGCGCAAAAGGCTTCAGGTCGATGCCTTCCCATGCCGTGCCGCCGGCAAGCGGCTCGGCCACATGAGCACGTGGCTTGAGCTTCATTGCATCCAGCACATTATGCACCGCAGCCGATACATCGGCAGGGGATGCCAGCCGGTGCACCCGTGCGCCCGCCGCTGCCGCCTGTTCGGCGAATTGCGCCACCGCCTCTTCCCCGGAGACCAACGCCCGCGCCGGAATGATGCGCCCGGATGCGCTCCCTTCTCTTTCTTTTTCGCTTCCTTCCTCTCGGGGAAGGAGAGCCGGGAAGGAAGGCAAAGGCGCGCATCCGCCCTCGGCCTCGAACATCTTGCCGGCTATCGACTGCAGAAACGTCTCGCCTGTCGCTTCCGGCAGCGCCCGCCCCTGCATCCACTGCCGCAACCCCGGCAGCCGCCGCGCCAGCCCCGGCCAGCGCCGCAACAGCCGCAACGTGCGCGCCCCCAGCGCCGCCGCGCGCCGATATCGCCAGGGCCGCGCCGCCAGCACCGCGTGCATCTTCTGCGCCAGCCCCGCCAGGCGTCCGCCATTCCCCGCGGCCACCGCCCGCGCCCGCCAGCGGCGGATGAGGCCGGGCAGGTCGATGTGTGATGGACACACTTCCGCGCAACGGTTGCACATGGTGCAGGCCTGCTCCACGCCATCGGCCAGCAGGTCCGCGCCACGCAGGCCGAACACCGCGCGGCCCAGCACGATGCCCATCGGCCCGGAATAGACGTTGCCATAGGCATGGCCGCCGGTGAGCTGATAGACCGGACAGTGGTTCAGGCACGCGCCGCAGCGGATGCAGGCGAGCATCTCGGCAAACTCGCCGCGCAGCATCTCCCGGCG
>JAJRRZ010000112.1 GCA_024279045.1 Alphaproteobacteria bacterium | reverse complement strand
TTTGAGGAAAAATGAAACAAAATCCCCGCTTTCCAGGCTTGAAAAGCAGCCGCCTCCAGGACTGAAGGCCACACAAGCCGCCAATCAAGCTCCCCCTGCCAGCCAGCACGGCCAAATCATGGTGTTTCCGGAAGTGTCCAGGTGGCTTCATCCTCGGCAATCACCTCGTGCCTTGCAACGCCCTTTGCTCAAGCGTAATCCAAGAAGATTCTCAGAAACAGCTGCTCTTATTAAGGGCAAGGAAACATGGACACGTGGTGCAATTTGTGAAGTGTCATTGAGCATGACATGGCATGTGGCATGTAATATGCTTGCTGATGCATGTTCGCATCAATGGCAGTGAACACCCCGCAATTCATGCAGATCATAGACAATATCTCCAAACGCCTCGGCGACGATCTGAAGGCTGGCATTACACGGGGGGCGCGGATCAGAATAGCAGCTTCCTGCTTTTCCATTTATGCCTTCGAGGCATTGAAAGCCGAGCTTGCCAGCATTGATGAGCTGCGATTCATTTTCACGGCACCGACATTCACGCCGGATCGGGCAACGGATCAGGCCCGCAAGGAGCGGCGTGAATTCTTCATCCCGAAGCTGGAGCGCGAGAAAGGTCTGTATGGCACCGAGTTCGAAATTCGCCTGCGCAACAAGCTAACCCAGAGGGCCATTGCCCGCGAGTGTGCCGCATGGATCAGAAGGAAAGCCCGCTTCCGCTCAAACACCACACAGGCGCCCATGCAGGAATTCATGCATGTTGCCAGTTCTGCAGGGAATGCGGCCTATATGCCCATCAATGGCTTCACTGCCGTTTCTCTGGGCTATCAGCAGGGCAATGCCATCACAAACATTGTCAATCGCTTTGACGAACCGGAGCAGACGCGCATCTACATGCAGCTGTTCGACCAGATCTGGGCAGATAAGGAAAAAACGGCAGACGTTACCGAGGCCATTCTGGAGCATATCGAATCCGTTTATGCGGAGAATGCCCCCGAACGCATCTACTTCCTCATCCTCTACAACATATTCCGGGAGTTCCTAGAGGAGGTGAACGAGGATGTGTTGCCCAACGAGCTGACGGGCTATCGCGACAGCGCCATCTGGAACCACCTCTACGACTTCCAGAAAGACGCGGCCACCGGCATCATCAACAAGCTGGAAACATACAATGGCTGCATCCTGGCTGACAGCGTGGGCCTGGGCAAGACATTCACCGCACTGGCAGTCATCAAGTATTACGAGCTGCGCAACAAGTCGGTGCTGGTGTTGTGCCCCAAGAAGCTGGCCGACAACTGGCGCAACTTCAATGCCAATTTGACCACAAACATATTCGCCAAAGACCGCTTCAATTACGACGTGCTGTGCCACACCGACCTTTCCCGCACATCCGGTGAATCCTTCGGCATTCCGCTCAATCGGGTCAACTGGGGCAACTATGACCTTGTGATCATCGATGAATCCCACAATTTCCGCAACAACGAGGTCTTCAAGGATCGCGAGACCCGCTACCAGAAGCTGATGAACAGGGTTATCCGCGCCGGCGTGAAGACCAAGGTGCTGATGCTTTCCGCCACGCCGGTGAACAATCGCTTCACCGATCTGCGCAACCAGCTGGCCCTGGCCTATGAGGGACATTCGGAACAGCTGCAGCAGAAGCTGAACATCAGCACCAGCATCGAGGAAGTGTTCCGCCGCGCCCAGCGCGCTTTCAACGAATGGTCGAAACTGCCGCCACAGCAGCGCACCACGCAGGCCTTGCTGCAGTCGCTGGACTTCGATTTCTTCGAGCTTCTGGACGCGGTTACCATCGCTCGCTCCCGTCGGCATATCCAGACTTATTACGACAGAAAGGCTATTGGATCATTCCCCGAGCGCTGCAAGCCGCTGTCCTATCACTGTCCCATCACGCATCGTGCGGATGTCATGGGGCTGAATGAAATCTTCCGTCAGCTTGCCACACTGAAGCTCGCCGTCTATGCGCCCATCAGTTACGTGCTGCCCAGTCGCCTGCCGAAATACGAAGAGCTTTACGACACCCAGGTGAAGAGCGGAGGCGGCAGGCTGCGCCAGGCCGATCGCGAGCGCAGCCTTCAGGCACTGATGACCACGAACCTGTTGAAACGACTGGAAAGCTCCGTTGCCGCCTTCCGCCTGACATTGAAAGCCCTGCACGAAAACATCACCAACACCTTGCAGGCCATTGCCGATTTCGAGAGCAACGGCGGCGGGCAGGCTACCATTGCCGACCCTTTGGCCGCACTGGAAGATTTCGACCCGGAAGATGAAGATCTGGCCGGCCTTGGTGATTTCACCGTTGGCAACAAGGTGCAGGTGCATCTGGCCGACATGGATCTGCCCTCATGGAAATGCAGCCTGCAGGCCGATCTGGCGGTGCTGGAGGAGTTGCTGGGCTCCATGCACAAGGTAACGCCGCAGGATGATGCCAAGCTGCAGCATCTGCTGGGCCTGATCCGCAACAAGGTGGAAAAGCCCCTCAACCCCGGCAACAGGAAGGTGCTGATCTTCACTGCTTTTGCCGACACGGCGCGCTATCTGTATGAAAACATCGTTCCGCTGGCGCGCCAACTGGGATTGCACGCCGGGCTGGTTACCGGCTCCGGCGCGCCAAAGACCACCATTGGCAAGCCCCATGACTTCCACAGCGTGCTCACGCTCTTTTCTCCGCGCTCCAAGGAAAAGGACAAGATCCTGCCAGACGAGCCGCACGAGCTGGACATTCTCGTTGCCACCGACTGCATCTCCGAGGGCCAGAACCTGCAGGACTGCGACTATCTGGTGAATTACGACATTCACTGGAACCCGGTGCGCATCATTCAGCGCTTTGGCCGCATCGACCGTATTGGCTCGCCCAACCGGAAAATCCAGCTGGTCAATTACTGGCCGGACATTACCCTTGATGACTACATAAAGCTCAAGGAGCGGGTGGAAAACCGCATGGTCATTGCCGATGTGGCGGCCACGGGTGATGACAATGTCCTCACCGCACGGGCCAATGACCTGGCCTTCCGCCGCGAGCAGCTCAAACGCCTGCAAGAGGAGGTCATCGAGCTGGAAGACGTCAAGACAGGCGTTTCCATCACCGACCTGGGCCTGAACGATTTCCGCATGGATCTGCTGGCGCACATGGAAAACGGCGGCAATGCGCACAAGCTGCCCCACGGGCTGCATGCGGTGGTGCCGGCGGATCCCGCAAAAGGCCTGCGCCCCGGGGTGATCTTTGCCCTGAAAAACGTGCACGAGAGCGTCAACATCAACCGGCAGAACCGCCTGCATCCGCACTATCTGATCTATATCGGCGACGATGGCGAGGTGATTGTCGATCACACACAGGTCAAGCGCTTGCTGGATCTGGTGCGCACCGCCTGCAGGGGGCGCACCGCACCACTGCGTGAAGTCTGCCGCCAGTTCAATGCCCGCACCGATGACGGGCGAGACATGCGGCATCACTCCATGCTGCTGGATGAGGCCATCCGCTCCATGATTGCGGTGAAGGAAGAGAAGGATGTGGAGAGCCTGTTCTCCGGCGGGCGCACCACGGCGCTGCTGCACGAGATCAAGGGGCTGGAGGATTTCGAGCTGATTGCCTTTCTGGTGATCGAGGATGCCGCGGCATGACGTTGTTCGCCTGGCCATCCGCCGCCGCTTTCGGGCGGGTGATTCCGAAAAACCGGATTTATGCGCACGCGAACGCCTCCGCAACGCTGCGCAGGCGGTTCGTGGAGGATGTGGAGCGCATCGTTTGGGCCTTCAAGCTGGCGCCGGAGACCGTGAACCTGCCCGCCACCCCGCAGGTGCCGGAAATCCAGGTGCTGCGCATGGACACCCGCCGCGCCGATCTTGCCGAGGACGTTTTGCGTGCCATTGACCGCGCCATTCCCTTCCCCCTCATTTTCGAGCTGCGGCACGAGGGGCGCGTGCGCACGGTTGCCGCGCCAAAACAGCCGAATCAGGCCGATGCCAGCCGTTGGCGCATCGGCGATTATGCCGCCTCGGCCTGGATGCCCGAAGATACGCGGCGCACGCCCCTGCCAGTGGCGCTGAACCTCGAAGTTCTGTATGAACATATCCTGACGGCCTTGGTGCGTGCGCATGCTGACGGGGTGCTGGCACAGGCAGGCGCAACGGAAGACGGCGCCGAGACCGCCAGCACTGCCGAGGGGGCATTGCCCCTTGCGCAGTTGCAGGCGCTAATGGAAGAGATGCAGGCCTGCACCCGCGAAGTGGCGCGGCTGCAGCGGCAGATGGCGCGCACCCGGCAGTTCAACCGGCGCGTGGAGATGAACGCCCGGCTGCGCAGCGCCCGCCAGCGATTGCAACAGTTGCGCAAGAAGCTGCAAACGGCCAACGGGAGGGGAAAAGATGGCGGATTCCGACAAGCTGAAGATGCACAGTCCTGACCTGACGCAGGAGAATATCGCCAGAATCCGTGAGCTGTTTCCCAACTGTGTAACCGAGGCGCGCGACGAAAAAACCGGCAAGCTGCGCCTGAAGGTGGATTTCGACCTGCTGCGCCAGGAGCTGGCCGACCATGTCGTGGAAGGCCCCACGGAGCGCTATCGGCTGGACTGGCCCGGCAAGCGCCAGGCCTTGCTGGCCGCCAACACCCCCATCCCCAAGACCCTGCGCCCCTGCCGCGAGGAAAGCGTGGATTTCGACACCACGCAGAACCTGTTCATCGAGGGCGACAATCTGGAAGCCCTGAAGCTGCTGCAGGAGGCCTATCTGGGCAAGGTGAAGATGATCTACATCGACCCGCCCTACAACACGGGAAAGGACTTCGTTTACAAGGACAGGTTTGCAGAAAGTGTTGATGAATACTTGAGAAGCTCCAACCAGAAGGACGAAGAAGGCAGTCGTCTGGTGTCCAACCCCGAAACCAATGGCCGCTTTCATTCCGACTGGTTGAGCATGATGTATCCTCGCCTGAAACTGGCTCGCAATTTGCTGCGGGATGATGGGGTTATTTTTATTTCTATTGATGACAATGAAGTGGCAAACCTGCGGAAGCTGTGCGATGAAATTTTTGGAGAAGAGAACTATATTGCATCAATAATGAGAAAGAGAAAGAAGGAGGTTTCGAATGATGCCAAGAATGTAGCAATTCAAGGAGAGTACATCGTAGTATATAGTAAATCTAGTTCAGCGGAATTTTTGTTTGAGCCATTATCAAAGGAGTACATTGCACAATCATACAGGGAACCGACAGATGAATATCCCGAGGGGAGGTGGCGCCCAGTACCTATTACGGTGTCGAAGGGTTTAAGAGGTGGAGGATATAAATATAGCATAAAGACACCTGGAGGGAAGATTCATACTAGGACTTGGGCTTATCCAAAAGAGGGCTATGAGAGGCTTTTGTCTAAACAAAGAATATATTTCGGAAGAGACAGAAATGGGGTTCCGCAACGTGTAATTTATGCGCATGAAAGCAAAGGGCAGCCAACATCAAACTATTGGGATGATGCCCCCACAAACAAAGAAGGAAAAAAGGAAATTCTTTCACTTTTTGGAAAAAATGTATATGAAACTCCTAAGCCATCAAAGCTAATAGAAAGATTGATCCAATTGGTTTCAGATTCTGATGATATAATTGTAGATTTTTTTGCTGGTTCTTGTACTGCTGCCCATGCTGTTCTTAGTGTGAATAAAGAGGACGGTCGCAACAGACGGTTCATCATGGTGCAGTTGCCGGAGCCGACGCCGGAGAAGTCGGAGGCGCGTAAGGCCGGGTTCGAAACCATTGCCGACATTGCCAAGGAGCGCATTCGCCGTGCCGGCAAGAAGATTCTGGAGGGCGAATGCCATGAGGGCTGGAACCGTGATGTTGGCTTTCGCGTGCTGAAGGTGGATACGTCCAACATGAAGGACGTCTATTACTACCCGCACGAGACAAGACAGTCCGACCTTGAGGACCTGGCGGACAATATCAAGCCGGGTCGCACCGCCGAGGATCTGTTGTTTCAGGTGCTCATCGACTGGGGCGTGGAGCCGACGCTGCCCATCCGCCGCGAAACGATCCAGGGCAAGGAAGTCTTTTTCGTGGACGAGAATGCGCTCATCGCCTGCTTTGACCGCGACATTACCGAAGACCTCATCAAGGAACTGGCCCGCCACAAGCCGCTGCGCGCCGTTTTCCGCGATGCCGGCTTTGCCAACGACGCCGCGCTCATCAACGCCACGCAGATTTTCCGCCAGCTCTCTCCGGACACGGATGTGAAGGTCATCTGAGGGAGGGAAGCCGGCCATGAAGCTGCGGTTCAAGGTTCAGGAATATCAGACACAGGCCGTCAACGCCGTGGTGGATTGCTTCAAGGGGCAGCCTTTTCAAGGGCTGGCCAAATACCGCATCGATCCCGGCGTGCTGAAAGAGGGGCAGCAATACCGCGCGGAGCTGAACGACGGCTTGCGCAATGCCGAGATTCTGCTCGGCAACGAGCAGGTGCTGGAAAACATCCGCGAGGTGCAGGCGCGCCAGCAGTTGCCTCCTTCCACGGGCCTGACGGATTTCACCACATTCGACCGCAAGGGCAAAAGTGTGCCCGTCAAGCCTGCCTACAGGAAGCTGGCGCTTGAGGCCTGCCCTTTCCATCTGGATGTGGAAATGGAGACGGGCACGGGCAAGACCTATGTCTACACCAAGACCATCTTCGAGCTGAACCAGCGCTATGGCTGGTCGAAGTTCATCATTATCGTGCCGTCCATTGCCATCCGCGAGGGTGTCTACAAATCCTTCGAGATCACGCAGGAGCATTTTGCCGAGCTTTATGAAAAGAAGGCACGCTTTTTCATCTACAATTCCTCCCGCCTGCACGAGGTGGAAAGCTTTTCCTCCGATGCCGGCATCAATGTCATGATCATGAACATTCAGGCCTTCAATGCCCGTGGCAAGGATGCCCGGCGCATGTTCATGGAGCTGGATGACTTTCAATCGCGCAGGCCCATTGACGTGATTGCCGCCAACCGGCCCATTCTCATTCTGGACGAGCCGCAGAAAATGGAGGGCACGGCCACGCTGGAGGCGCTGCCGCAGTTCAAGCCCCTGTTCATTCTGCGCTATTCCGCCACCCATCGCACCCGGCACAATCTGGTACACCGGCTGGATGCGGTGGATGCCTACAACAAGAAGCTGGTGAAGAAGATCGCCGTGCGTGGCATTCAGCCTCTGGGGCAGAGTGGTGCTGCGGCCTATCTCTATCTGGAAGGCATCGACATTTCCCCGGATCATGCGCCGGTTGCCCGCATCGAATTCGAGGAAAAGCTGAAATCCGGCAAGATCCGCCGCCGCCTGCGCCGCCTGCGCCAGGGCGACAATCTTCACGAGCTTTCCGGCGGGCTGGAAGCCTATCGGGGCTTCACCATCAGCAATATCGATGCCCGGCAGGACGTGGTGGAATTCACCAACGGCCAGGAGTTGCACAGCGGCCAGGCGCATGGCGATGTGGGCGAGCAGGACATTCGCCGCATCCAGATTCGCGAAACCATCCGCGCTCATCTGCAGCGTGAGCAGCAGCTCTTTCCCAGGGGCATCAAGGTGCTGTCGTTGTTCTTCATCGACGAGGTGGTGAAATATCGCGATTACGAGCAGGAAGACACCAAGGGAGAATATGCCCGCATTTTCGAGGAGGAATACGAACAGCTCAAGGCCGAGATGCTGGAGCAGCTGCCGCTGGAGCCGGGCATGGAGAAATATCTGGCTTACCTGAAGGGCATTGAAGCTGCCGATACGCACAAGGGCTATTTCTCCATCGACAAGAAAAGCGGGCGCCTGAAAGACCCGGAACTGGGCAAGTTTGGTGATGAGAAACTCGCCAAGGATGTGGACGCCTATGACCTGATCCTGAAGGACAAGGAACGGCTGCTGTCATTTGAGGAGCCAACGCGCTTTATCTTCTCTCACTCCGCGCTGCGCGAGGGCTGGGACAATCCCAACGTCTTCACCCTGTGCATGCTCAAGCACTCCGACAACACCATCTCGCGTCGTCAGGAAGTGGGGCGCGGCCTGCGCCTGTGCGTGAACAAGGACGGCGAACGCATGGATACCCCTGCCGTGGTGCATGACATCAACGTTCTCACCGTGGTGGCCAACGAAAGCTACTCTGAATTCGTCAAGGGTTTGCAGAAGGAGATTGCCGAAAGCATCACCTCGCGCCCGCGCCGCGCCACAGTAGACTATTTCAAGGGCAAGGTGATCCAGACGGACAGCGGCAAGGTTGAAATAGATGAAAACATGGCACGGCAGATTTATCGTTATCTGGTCAAGAACGACTATACGGATGACAATGACCGGATAACCGACGCCTATCACGAGCATCGGCGCAATGACTCGCTGGCGGAGCTGCCCGACGCCTTGAAGCCATAT
>JAJRRZ010000111.1 GCA_024279045.1 Alphaproteobacteria bacterium | reverse complement strand
GGGGCTGAATGCGTGCCCACTGCCCATCGGAAAGCCAAAACAATTCAGACATTTGCCATCCCCCTGTCAGACGAATCGACAGACAGAGGGAATCACAATCAAATCCTTCCCACCAGATTTTTATTGAGACCAGACCCTAGTCCCTCCTAGATACCATATAGATACCACTTTTGCGCATTTCGGAGCAATGACGAAAAAACACCAGTCCACGCAACTATCTGATTTATCCATTAATATCCAACATAAGAAAAAATCGGAAAATCTGTCGAGCGAGACTTCTAATCCGTCGGTCGGAGGTTCGAATCCTCCCGGGGTCGCCATTTGGCAATGAATTGGAAGGGGATTACAGGTCGGTTACCTGTTGCACGCCGGGCAGGGTTTGCAGCGCTGCTTTCAGTTGGGGCGTGACGGTGAAATGTTCGCCCAGCAGCATGTCCACCTCGCCCAGGCCGTTGCGGCGCAGCACCAGTCGCACCGGGGAGCGTCCGCCGTTCTTCAACAGGCCATCGAGCTGGCGCAGGGCAGCCTGCACGCGCGATGCATCGGTGGCGTCGAGATGGATCATCAGCCCCTGGCCTATCTGTGCCGCGCGCTGCTCCAGCGGCTCCACGGAGGTCAGCCGCAGGCGCACCTCGCCTTCCTCGTTGCTGGCCTCCACGCCGACGATGACCGTCTGTCCGGCTTCCAGCAGCTCGCGCGAGGCGTTGAGCGTCTCGGAGAAGCACACCGCCTCGAACTGGCCGGTGGGGTCGGAGAATTCTACGAAAGCGAACAAGTTGCCGTTTTTCGAGCGGCGCTCGCGTCTGGCCGTTACCGCGCCGGCCAGCCGCGTGCTGCCCTGGCCGCGGCGCAGCACCATCTCGCGGAATTGCGCCCACGGCATCACGCCGATGCGCGAGAGCACGTCCATGTAGTCGTCCAGCGGGTGGCCGGAGAGATAGAATCCCACCGCGGCGTATTCCTCCTCCAGCTTGCGCATGCCCGGCCACGGTGCGGCATCGGGCAAGGGCAAATCTTCCATCGCGCCATCATCCATGCCTCCGGTGTCGCCACCAAACAGGTTCGCCTGCCCGCTGATCCGCTCCTCCTGCGCGCGGTGGGCGGCATCGAGGATGGCGTCGATGCCCTTCAGCACCCGCGCGCGGTTCGGCTCGAAGGCATCGAACGCGCCGGCGCGGGCCAGCGATTCGAGCGCGCGGCGGTTGACGATGTGCGGGTCCACGCGCTGGGTGAAATCGGCCAGCGAGGTGAACGGGCCGCGCTCGGTGCGCACCTGCACGATATGCTCCACCACGCCGATGCCGACGTTCTTCAGCGCTGCCAGTGAATAAACGATCCTGCCGTCCCGCACGGCGAAGGCCACCTGCGTGCGGTTCACGTCGGGCGGCTCGATGGCGATACCCAGCCGCTGTGCCTCGCGCTTGAAGACATGCAGCTTGTCGGTGTTGCCCATGTCCAGCGTCATCGACGCGGCGAGAAAGGCCACCGGATGATTGGCCTTCAGCCAGGCGGTCTGATAGGCGATCAGCGCATAACAGGCGGCGTGCGACTTGTTGAAGCCGTAGGAGGCAAAGCGCGCGACGAGGTCGAAGATCATCTCCGCCTGCGCCTTGTCGTTGCCGCGCTCCACCGCGCCGGAGACGAAGCGCTCTTTCTGCTTCGCCATTTCTTCGGCTTTCTTCTTGCCCATGGCGCGGCGCAGCAGGTCGGCTTCGCCGAGGCTGTAGCCCGACAGCACCTGGGCGATCTGCATCACCTGCTCCTGATAGACGATGATGCCGTGGGTCTCCTTCAGGATCGGCTCCAGTTTCGGGTGCATGTAGTCGGGCTGTTCCTCGCCTTTCTTGATGGCGCAATACTTGGGGATGTTCTCCATTGGCCCGGGGCGGTAGAGCGCCACCACGGCGATGATGTCCTCGATGCAGTCCGGCTCCATGCGCCTGAGCACATCGCGCATGCCTTCCGATTCCAGCTGGAATACGCCCACTGTCTCGCCGCGGGCCATGAGCTGATAGGTCTTCTCGTCGTTCAGCGGGATGCGGTTGATGTCGAAGTCGGATTCGCCCTCCACTTGGCGGATGATCTCGCTGGCGCGCTCGATGACGGTGAGCGTCTTCAGGCCCAGAAAGTCGAATTTCACCAGTCCGGCCTGTTCCACCCAGGCCATGTTGAACTGGGTAACCGGCAGGTCGGAGCGCGGGTCGAAATACAATGGCACCAGTTCGGTGAGCGGGCGGTCGCCAATGACCACGCCGGCGGCATGGGTGGAGGCATGGCGATACAGCCCCTCCAGCTTGCGGGCGATGGCAAGGAGCTGTTCCACCTCCGGCTCTTCGCGGGCCAACTGGGCGATGCGCGGTTCCTCGGCCATGGCCTTGTCCAGCGTCATCTTCGGATCGGGGGGGATCATCTTGCTCAGCCGATCCACCACCGGATAGGGCACGCCCAGCACGCGGCCCACGTCGCGGCACACGGCGCGCGCCTGCAGTTTTCCGAAGGTGATGATCTGGGCGACGTTCTCGTGGCCGTATTTGTCCTGCACGTAGGCGATCACCTCCTCGCGTCGGTCCTGGCAGAAGTCGATGTCGAAGTCCGGCATCGATACGCGTTCCGGATTGAGGAAGCGCTCGAACAGCAGGCCGAAGCGCAAGGGGTCAAGGTCGGTGATCATCAACGCCCAGGCCACCAGCGAGCCGGCGCCGGAGCCGCGCCCGGGGCCAACGGGAATGCCCTTGCCCTTGGCCCATTTGATGAAATCCGACACGATGAGGAAATAGCCCGGAAAGCCCATCTGGATGATCACGTCCAGCTCGTAGTCGAGCCGTTTCTCGTAATCTTCCACCGAAAAGCCTTCCCACGGGCCGTTGCGCTCCAGCCGCTTCTTCAGGCCCGCGTGCGCCTGGCGCTTCAGCTCTGCGGCTTCATCGTCGATGTGTGCGCCGTCGCCGGATGAGAAATGTGGCAGCAGGGGCTTGCGTGGCGTGGGGCGGTAGTGGCAGCGCAGGGCGATTTCCGCCGTCATCTCGATGGCTTCCGGCAGATCGGCAAACAGCGCGCGCATTTCCGCGCCGGACTTGAAGTAATGCTCCGGCGTGAGGCGGCGGCGCTCGGTGTTGGCCAGCACCTCGCCATCGGCAATGCACAGCAGGGCGTCATGCGCCTCGTAGTCCTCACGGGAGGGGAAATGGCAGTCGTTGGTGGCCACCAGCGGAATGGAAAGCTCGTGGGCGAAGGCCACCAGATGTGGCTCCGCATTGCGTTCCTCCGCGCGGTTGTGGCGTTGCAGCTCGATGTAGAGCCGGTCAGCAAAGGTGTTGCGCAGAAAATCCAGCCGCTGGCGGGCGAGTTCCGTGTCCGCGCCACTGTTCTGGGTCAGCGCCGCATTCAATGGGCCGCCCGGTCCGCCGGTGAGGCAGATCAGTCCGCCGTTCAGTGCTTCCAGATCGGCCAGTTGCACGTGCGGTGCGCCGTTGCGCGCGCCCTCCAGCCAAGCCTTCGAGGCCAGCTTCATCAGGTGGCCGTAGCCTTCCTCGTCCATGGCGATCAGCGCCAGCGGGTGCAACGGTGGCTGGTGGGAGGCAGCCGGGTTGCGCGTGGTCAGTGGCCAGGCGACATTCAGCGTGCAGCCGATGATGGGCTGTATGCCCGCACCTGCCAGCGTTTGCGAGAACTCCAGCGCGCCGAACAGGTTGTTGGTGTCGGTTACGGCCAGCGCTGGCATCTCGTGCTGGTTTGCCAGCTCCGCCAGGCGCGTAATGGGCAGCGCACCCTCGCTGAGCGAATAGGCGCTGCGCACCCGCAGGTGGACGAAGGGCACATCGCCGTTGATGATTTGCGAGACGCGCATGGGTCAGTCCGTTTGTGCCTGTGCGGCAAACCATCGAGGCTGCCATGTTGCCGCAGGGCAATCGCATTTGGCATCAATGGACGTTGCATGTGTGTGGCAATGTCTCCATATCGCGTCATGCCCGGGCTTGACCCGGG
>JAJRRZ010000110.1 GCA_024279045.1 Alphaproteobacteria bacterium | reverse complement strand
CTGTTTCAGCAGGAGGTGCCTGGATGGTGCCGGCGGGCTTGCAGCCGGCGCGCCGCGCGCATATACCGGCTGCCATCAGGTCAGGCGGGCCGGCAGGCCACGGCAAGAAGCCGCCAACCGCCACCAACCGCCACATGGGGCAAGGGTCATGAGCCAGCACAAGCCACGCGTGTTTTCCGGTGTTCAGCCGACGGGCAATCTGCATCTGGGCAATTATCTCGGCGCCATCGTGCGTTTTGTCGATCTGCAGGCCGATCACGAATGCATCTATTGCGTGGTGGACATGCACGCCATCACCGTCTGGCAGGATCCGCAGGAGCTGCAGCGCTCCACCCGCGAGGTAACCGCCGCCTTTCTGGCCGCCGGCATCGATGCGGAACAGCACATCGTGTTCAACCAGTCGCAGGTGAGCACCCATGCGGAGCTCGCCTGGGTGCTCAACTGCATCGCCCGCATCGGCTGGCTGAACCGCATGACCCAGTTCAAGGAAAAGGCCGGCAAGAACCGCGAGAACGCCTCCGTCGGCCTGTATGACTATCCGGTGCTGATGGCCGCCGATATTCTCGCCTATCATGCCGAGATGGTGCCCGTCGGCGAGGATCAGAAGCAGCACCTGGAGCTGACCCGCGACATCGCCAGCAAGTTCAACAACGATTATGCCGAACGCATCGCCGAGCTGGGTCTGGCCAGAACCGAAGACGGTGGCTTCTTCCCGCTGCCCGAACCGCTGATCAAGGGCCCGGCAACGCGGGTGATGTCCCTGCGCGACGGCACGAAGAAGATGTCGAAGTCCGACCCTTCGGACTATTCGCGCATCAACCTGTCCGATGATGCCGACACGATCGCGAAGAAGGTCCGCAAGGCGAAGACCGACCCGGAGCCGCTGCCCGAATCGGTGGACGGGCTGAAGGAGCGCCCGGAGGCGGCCAATCTGGTGGGCATCTACGCCGCCCTGGCGGGTATGTCGCCGCAGGAAGTGCTGAACGACTTCGGCGGCAAGGGCTTCGCCGAGTTCAAGCCGGCGCTGGCCGACCTGGTGGTGGAGAAGCTCGGCCCGATCAACGCGGAGATGAAGCGCCTGCTGGACGATCCCGCCCATATCGATGCGGTGCTGCGCAATGGCGCGGAACGCGCACGAGCCATCGCCGCGCCCATCTTCGACGACGTGAAGCGCATCGTCGGCTTCTTGAGCTGAGAAGCGGATGCTTCAGCCACCGGCCTTGTTCGCCGGGGCGGCCAGTGCCGGGGCCTGTGCCTGCGCGGTGGAGCTGGCGGGTGCGGCGAGGCTGGTGTTGGCATTGGCGGACTGCGCCGGTGCGGCAGCGGCGGAGCCGGCCCCGGACGCGGCGGGATGAGGCGTGGCGGGAGAAGACGCGGACATGCCGTGCGCCGTGGCGCTGGCCTGCTGGCGCTCCGCGCGGCGCCGCGCCACCTTTTCCAGCTCCAGGTCGCGCATGGTC
This sequence comes from Alphaproteobacteria bacterium, assembly GCA_024279045.1. GTDB lineage: Bacteria > Pseudomonadota > Alphaproteobacteria > Rhizobiales > Aestuariivirgaceae > Thermopetrobacter. The sequence goes on along the minus strand of JAJRRZ010000110.1, from coordinate 2,321 downwards.
TGGCGCGCCAGCTTGCGCCATTTCGACTGCCGCAGCCATGCCGCCACGCCACCGGCCAGCAGCCCCAGCAGGATGCCGCCGAACAACACCACCCACAAGGGCAGCTCGATGGCCAGCCACGGCTGTTCGGGCGTTACCGGATCGAAGGACAACTGCACGGCATGACGGTTGGCCAGGGCGAACAGCAGCAGCACGATGAGCGCCGGCAGTCCCAGCAGCCATGAAAGGATGCGCCTGATCATCTCTTCCCCCGATCCTGCATCGATTACCGCAGCGTCGCTCCGCATCATGCCGTGCCGTGCCGAGCGGCCCGCCAGCCACCGGTGGCATCATTTTCCGGTGTAGTTGCGGTTCAGCCGCTCGAACAGCTCCTTGCCCACCTTGAAATGCGGGGCCTTTTTCGCCGGCACCTCCACCGTCTCGTTGGTGGCCGGATTGCGCGAAAGGCGGGGCTTGCGCTGGCGCACCGAGAACACGCCAAATCCGCGCAGCTCCACGCGCTTGCCCGCCGCCAGGCCATCGACGATTTCGTCAAGAATGGCATTGACCACACGCTCCGCATCGCGATTCGACAGATGCGGATGACGTTCCACCAGCAGCGAGATCAGCTCGGATTTGATCATGCCCCCCTCCTTGCAAGCAAAATGCCAAAAATATCAGAATCTTGCATTCCCCCTTGCGGCCATGAGCCGAGGGTGCCAGACGGAAAGCAGCCCGTCAACCCTGCCCGATGCTCCCAAGGCTGCGCCGGTTGTTGCTTCCCAAGCCACATCCAGCCCCAGCCCGTGCAGCGCCAGCGCCGCCAGTGTGCCCGGCAGGCCAAGCTGCTGCAACAGTGGTTTCGGCGGGCGGTGTTCCACCACCTTCAGCTTGCCGGAAATCTTGTGTTTCTCCACCAGCCATGCCTTTGCCGCGCGCTCATCGCCCAGCGCATCCACCAGCCTTGCCTTCAGCGCCTGCCTGCCGGTGTAGATGCGCCCATCGGCCAGCTTGCGCGCGGTGGCCGCGTCCAGCCCGCGGCGGGCGGCCACCAGTCCGACGAACCAGTCATGGGAATCGCGCACCATGGCCGCAATGGCTTCCTTCGCCTCCGGCGGTGTCGGCTCCATGCTGTTGGGCAGGGCCTTCAACGGTCCGGAACGCACCGACTCCATGCGCACGCCCAGCTTGCCCAGCAGGCCCTGAAGCTCCGGCCACTGCACGATGACGCCGATGGAGCCGGTAATCGTGTTGCCGCTGGCGAACATGCGCTCACCCGCCAGCGCTACCAGATAGCCACCGGAGGCGGCCACCGAATCCATCACCGTTACCACGGGCTTCTTTTTGCCCAGGCGCTTCAGCGCATCGTGGATGGCCTGTGAGCCGGCGGTGGAGCCGCCGGGGCTGTTGATGCGCACGATCACCGCGCGCACGTTCCTGTCTTCCGCCAGCTTGTCGATGAGGTCGATCTTTTTCTGCTGGCCGAGGATGAAGCCGTCGATGCGCACCCGGGCGATGTGCTCCTGCTGCATCGGCCCCGTTGCGCCGGAGCGCCCCAGCAGCCAGATGGCCAGCACGGCAATGGCGGCAATGGCAACGATGCGCCAGAAGGTCAACTTGCGGCGCGTCTTGTGCAGTGCCAGGCGCAGCGTGGTCGTGTCCATGAGATTTCTCCCTTGTCGTATTGGCTGGTGGATATAGCAGCTCGGCCCCACGCAAGGGAAGGCAGGCATCAGCAAGCCGTGCGAAATGGCAGCGGGTGGTGATATTTCTGATTTTCGGCAAAATGCTCTAGAAATCTGCACAAGCGATTCGCCGCGATTCGCCCCCCTGCTTTCCCTGTGGGGGATGCGGGCGCGGTCAACCACAAGCAGCCAGCCACAAGCGGGCGGCAGCAACGGGCAGACGGCCTCATGGGCGCATATATCCTGAAACGGCTGGGCCTGATGATTCCCACGCTGGTGGGCATCATGCTGATCAATTTCCTCATCGTGCAGTTCCTGCCCGGCGGGCCGGTGGAGCGGGTGCTGGCGAAGTTGCAGGGGCACGACATTTCCGCCACCGCGCGCATTGGCGGCGGAGCCGGTGGCGAGGTCGGCCAGGCCGCTGGCGCCGGGGCCGGTGGCGATGCGGCGGGCGCGGCTGGCGGCGGCTTCCAGTATCGCGGCGCACAGGGGCTGGATCCGGAATTCATCAAGCAACTGGAGCAGCAGTTCGGTTTCGACCGCCCGGCGCACGAGCGCTTCCTGAAGATGCTGTGGGACTATGCCCGTTTCGACTTCGGCAACAGCTACTTTCGCGATCGCCCCGTGCTGGAGCTGATCAAGGAGGCCATGCCGGTG
>JAJRRZ010000109.1 GCA_024279045.1 Alphaproteobacteria bacterium | reverse complement strand
CGTGGAGCGCACATTCTGCCGTCTGAAGGACTTTCGCCGTATCGCAACCCGCTACGACAAACTGGCCAAAACTTTCCTCGCCGCCATCTGCATAGCTGCAATCGTAACATGGTGGCTCAATTGAGTCCGGAGCCTAATCACCCGGGATCTGAAGAAAAATGATGCGTAGCGCCAGCTTGCGCCGGTAGCGCCGGCACGGCACTTTGACCGGGGGAGACCTCATCACGACGCACAGCCTTGCAATTTCCCATGTGTCATGTGGGGCATTTTCCCGTTCATGCATCGCCTTGTGGATAGTCCACGTTCGATGCGGCCACTCATTGCCTAACGCGCAAATCCTCCAGCGCCGTGGCCAGGTCGCCGAAGCCGACCAGCCGCCGCTCATGCTTCAGCCCCAGCCGTTTCGCCGCTTCACGCGCCCTGGTGTCCAGCTCGGCATCATCCACCTGCGCCAGATGCACCAGTTTCTCGTAACTGCCGAAGTAGTCAGACAGCAGCTCGGGGTGTTCATCCAGCATCAGCCCGCGCCAGACGAGGCTATCGAAGTGCCGCACCAGATAATCGGTCAGGTAATAGGCCCGCGCTTCCGATCCATCGTCCTGCAGCCGCTGCATGAAATTCTCCACACCGGAGAAAAAGGCATAGCAATGCGCGCCGGGCAGCCGCCGCACTCCTTCTTCCGCCAACACCGCATCCAGCGCGCCACCGGTGCCACAGTCGCCATAGGCCACCAGAATGCGCCCGTAGCCTTCGCGTTTCGCCTGGCGGATGCGCGCGCGCACGCCTTCCGGAATATATTGCGGTGTGTTGTGCCAGATGGCCGGCAGACAGTGCATGTCCAGCGTATCGAGACCAAGCTGCTTCTTCAGCAGCAAGATTTCCTTCGCCAACGCCCCGCAGGCAATCACCAGCGCCCTGCCCTGCCCCTTTCCCTCGCCAGACGTGGCGGCCAATTCCTCTTCCGGCAACAGCGCCGCGCCCGGTGGCAGCGAGGCGCGCACTGCCCTGTTCAGGCGCTGCTGGCGCCGCGCCCTTGCCCCGCCCCTGCGTCCTGGTCTTTTGCTCATGCGCCCTGCCTTCCGTTGCCTTTCTGCCTTGCCCCGAGGGCAGGTCTGCCCCCCTGAGAGTTCCTTGTCATATTCCGACAACTTCGGAAATGAATGGAGGATCAATCAACAATTCACGGGAAGAAAAAGGCGCTGGCAGCACCGGGTTTTTTGCCTCGTGCAGTCAATCAATCCGGCAGGCCGCTGGCCCATCGGGCTTTCGTCCGCTGGCGGAAGTCCTCGAAGGCGCCATTGGCAATGGCGCGGCGAATGCCCTGCATGAGTTGCTGATAATAGGCGATGTTGGCCAGGCTGAGGATCATCTGCCCCAGCAATTCGCCGGACTTCACCAGGTGATGGATATAGGCGCGGCTGTATTGCCCCAGCGCCGGGTGCGGGTTGCCGGGGTCGAGCGGGCGGGTGTCGGTGGCGAAGCGGGCATTCTTCAGGTTCATCTTGCCGAAGCGGGTGAAGGCCTGTCCGTGCCGCCCGGCGCGGGTAGGCATGACACAGTCGAACATGTCCACGCCGCGCGCCACCGCCTCCAGGATGTCCTCCGGGGTGCCGACGCCCATCAGGTAGCGCGGCTTGTCCTCTGGCAACAGGGCGGCGGTGAAGGCGGTCATCTCCAGCATCAGCGCCTGCCCCTCGCCCACCGCCAGCCCGCCGATGGCATAGCCATGAAAGCCGATGTCCATCAGCCCCTTCGCCGACTCCTCGCGCAGGTGCTTTTCCACTCCGCCCTGCACGATGCCGAACACGGCGTGTCCGCGTGCGGCTTCATCATGCTCATCGAAGGCCGCACGGCAGCGCGCCGCCCATCGCAGCGAGCGGCGCATGGCGCGGGCCTGTTCCTCGATGGTGGCGGGCAGCGATATCACCTCGTCGAGCTGCATCTGGATATCGGAGCCCAGCAGGTGCTGGATCTCCATGCTGCGCTCCGGCGACATGAAATGCCTTGAGCCGTCCAGGTGCGAGCGGAACTCCACCCCCTCCTCGCTGATCTTGCGCAAGGAAGAGAGCGACATCACCTGAAAGCCGCCGGAATCGGTGAGGATCGGCCCATCCCAGCGCATGAAGGCGTGCAGCCCGCCAAACAGCTCGTGGATGCGCTCCGCGGTGGGGCGCAGCATGAGGTGATAGGTGTTGCCGAGGATGATATCCGCCCCCGCGGCGCGCACGTCTTGCGGCCAGATGCCCTTCACCGTGGCGGCGGTGCCGACGGGCATGAAGGCCGGCGTGCGGATGATGCCGCGGCTGGTGCCGATGCGCCCCAGCCGCGCCGCGCCGTCGGTGGTGATGAGATCGAAATGAAATGTTGCGGTCATGCCGTCCCCCATATGGGCGCTGCCCTGCTTCACCAGCACGAGCAATAGTGGCACATTCAGCAAAAAGGCCGCCGACGCCTTCAATGGCGCGGGCGACCCTGTGCTGTGTCAATACCGTCAGGAGCCAGAAACGCTTGCCTTCGCGCCTTGCTTCAGGCGGCGGGTTCGGTGGCTTCGGCCTGTGTTTCCTCGGCCTCCTCGCGGCGGGCGCGGTCTTTCGCGCCTTTCGCTTCCTCGTCGCGATCCACCAGCTCCAGCACCGCCATCGGCGCGTTGTCGCCATAACGGAAGCCGGCCTTCAGCACGCGGGTATAGCCACCCGCGCGCTCGGCATAGCGGGGCCCAAGCACGTCGAACAGCTTCTTCGCCGCGTCCTTGTTGTTCTGCAGGCGCGAGATGGCCAGCCGGTAATAATGCAGGCGTTTCGCATCATCCTCCGCCGCCGCACCCTTCTTGGCCAGGGTGATGAGCCTGTCCATCACCGAACGCATCACCTTCGCCTTGGGCAGCGTGGTTACGATCTGCTCGTGTTCGATGAGCGCCGCAGCCATGTTGGCGAACAGCGCCTTGCGGTGTTCGGCAGTACGGTTCAGCCGACCCTTGCGTTTGCGGTGGCGCATGGTGCTTGGTCCTTCATTATTGGTGGTTCGGCTCCGGCCCTCTCCCCCTCCCGACCACCCAGATTGTCGGGGCATGGTGGTCGGCAGGGGGACAGGGCCTGCGCCTTGTTGGTGGTTCGGCTCCGGCCCTCTCCCCCTCTCGACTACCCGGATTGTCGGGGCATGGTGATCGGGAGAAGCTGACCGGCGAGTTGTTCTCAGTAGTTGTTCTCGTATTTCTTGGCCAGCTCGTCGATATTCTCCGGCGGCCAGTTGGGCACTTCCATGCCCAGGTGCAGGCCCATCTGCGCCAACACCTCCTTGATCTCGTTGAGCGATTTGCGCCCGAAATTCGGCGTGCGCAGCATCTCCGCCTCGGTCTTCTGGATGAGATCGCCGATGTAGACGATGTTGTCGTTCTTCAGGCAGTTGGCAGAGCGCACGGAGAGTTCCAGCTCGTCCACGCGCTTCAGCAGCGCCGGGTTGAAGGCCAGCTCCGGCTCCTTCTCCTCACGCTGCTCGGTGGCCGGCTCCTCGAAGTTGATGAAGATCTGCAACTGATCCTGCAGGATGCGCGCGGCATAGGCCACAGCGTCCTCCGGCGAGACAGAACCATCGGTCTCGATGGTCATGGTCAGGCGGTCATAGTTCAGCACCTGCCCCTCGCGGGTGTTTTCCACGTGATAGGAGACACGCTTCACCGGCGAATAGAGCGAATCCACCGGGATCAGACCGATGGGAGCATCGGATGGGCGGTTCTGATCCGCCGGCACGTAGCCCTTGCCGGTGTTCACGGTAATTTCCATACGCAGCTCGACGTCCTCGGCCAGGGTGCAGATGACGTGATCCTTGTTGAGCACTTCCACGTCCGCCGTTTCCTCGATGTCGCCGGCGGTTACCGTGCCCGGACCTGTCTTGTGCAGGCGCACCTTCTTCGGCCCGTCGGCATGCATGCTGAAGACAATCTCCTTAACATTCAGCACGATGTCGGTAACATCTTCGCGCACGCCGGGGATGGAAGAGAACTCGTGCAACACGCCGTCGATCTGGATGGACGTGGGCGCCGCGCCCTGCAGCGACGACAGCAGCACCCGGCGCAAGGCATTGCCCAGCGTCATGCCGAAGCCACGCTCCAGCGGCTCGGCAACAATGGTAGCCTGGCGCTGCGGATCGTGGCCCGGCTCCACCCCCAGCTTTGTCGGCCTGATCAGCTCCTGCCAGTTCTTCTGGTTGATCTGCTGCATGTCGTATCCTCGAACGTTCGTTGCTCTGGCCGATGCCTGCCAGCGCGCCTGCGTGGCGCACGGCGCCAGTTCGTGCCTTACACGCGGCGCTTCTTGCGCGGGCGGCAGCCGTTGTGTGGAATGGGCGTGGTGTCGCGGATGATGGTGATCTGCAACCCAGCCGCCTGCAGCGCGCGCAGCGCCGACTCGCGCCCCGAGCCAGGGCCGGAGACATTCACCTCGATGGTCTTCATGCCATGCTCCACGGCGCACTTCGCGGCATCTTCCGCCGCCAGTTGCGCGGCATAAGGCGTGGACTTGCGCGAGCCCTTGAAGCCCATCTTGCCGGCGGAGGCCCAGCACAGGGCGTTGCCCTGCGGGTCGGTGATGGTGATCATGGTGTTGTTGAAGGTGGCGTTGACGTGCGCCACGCCTGCGGGCACGTTCTTCTTCACCTTGCGGCGGGTTCTGGTTGCTGCCTTGGCCATGTCGCTGCCCTGCTCTGCTGTATGATGTTCATTTCATGCCGTGCCGCGCCTTGCCGGCTTGCAGGCAGCACGCGGCGGCATGCGGGAGATGATTACTTCTTCTTGCCGGCGATGGGCTTGGCCGGCCCCTTGCGGGTGCGCGCGTTGGTGTGCGTGCGCTGGCCACGCACCGGCAGGCCGCGGCGATGACGCAGGCCGCGATAGCAGCCCAGATCCATCAACCGCTTGATGTTCATGGCCACCTGGCGGCGCAGATCACCCTCCACGACATAGTCGCGGTCGATGATCTCGCGAATGTGGATCACTTCCTGCTCGCTCAGCTCGTTGACGCGCTTGTTCTCGTCCACCCCGGCCTTTTCCAGGATGTCGCGCGCAAACTTCGGGCCGATGCCATGAATGTATTGCAGCGCGATGACCACGCGCTTGCTCGTCGGGATATTGACGCCTGCGATACGGGCCACGGTATTCTGCCTCTCGTTACCTTGGTTGCGCCCCGCCGGGGGGCGGTTCACCTTGCCGGAAGCCCATGCTCCGGCAACAGAAAAACGCGCCAGACGGAACGATGCTGGCGCTGAAATGGCGATTCCGCCAAACCGGACGAAATGGTAGCTTCTCTTAGCAACAGCCATACCATTGCGTCAAGCGCGGCAGCGGCGTGATGGCGCGCCTCAAGGCGGCCATTCACCCGCTGCATCACGCGTGGTCAGGCGATTTCGTCCAGCACCTTCTCGATCTGCGCCGTAACATCATCGATGGCGGCCATGCCGTCCACCTTCTTCACGATGCCGGCCTTCTCGTAATAGTCGATCAGCGGCGAGGTCTGTGCATGATAGGATTCCAGGCGCTGGCGCACGGTTTCCTCGTTGTCGTCGGCGCGGCGGGTGAATTCGGTGGAGCCGCACTCGTCGCACACGCCCTCCACCTTCGGCTTCTCGAACTTTTCGTGATAGCCCTTGCCGCACTTCGCGCAGGTGAAGCGTCCGGTAATGCGTTCCACCAGAGCTTCGTCGTCCACGTCCAGCACGACGACGGCATCGAGCTTCATGCCCTTCTCGGCCAGCATCTTGTCCAGCGCCTCGGCCTGCGCCACGGTGCGCGGGAAACCGTCGAAAATCACGCCCGGAGCGTTCTTCACGTCGTCCTCGTCCAGACGCTCGGAGATGATGTTGATGACGATCTCGTCAGTAACCAGCTCGCCCTTCTCCATGATCTCCTTCGCCTGTTTGCCGTATTCCGTGCCGGCGGCAACGGCGGCGCGCAGCATGTCGCCGGTGGAGAGCTGGATCAGCCCGCGGCTTTTCTCCAGGCGTTTCGCCTGGGTCCCCTTGCCCGCGCCCGGCGGGCCGAACAGAATGATGTTCATCTCTTCCTTTTCCCTCTCAGCTTGGTCTTCTTCACAAGTCCCTCATACTGCTGGGCCAGCAGATGCCCCTGCACCTGTGCAACGGTATCCATGGTTACGCTCACCACGATGAGCAGCGAGGTGCCGCCGAAGTAGAATGGCACACCGGCATAGGCGGTGAGAAATTCCGGCAGCAGGCTGATGGCGACCAAGTAGATGGCGCCGACAGTGGTTACGCGGGTGAGCACATAATCGATGTATTCCGCCGTCTTCTCGCCGGGGCGGATGCCGGGAATGAAGCCGCCGTGCTTCTTCAGGTTGTCGGCCACTTCCTTCGGGTCGAACATGATGGCCGTGTAGAAAAAGGCAAAGAAGAACACCAACGCACCGTAAAGGAACAGAAACAGCGGCTGGCCGCGGCCCAGAAGGGTGGTGATGTAAGTGAGCCACTCCGGCCCCTGCCCCTGCATGAAGTTGGCAACGGTGATGGGCACCAGCAGCAGCGAGGAGGCAAAGATGGGCGGGATGACGCCCGCGGTATTGACCTTCAGCGGCAGGTGCGAGGACTGCCCCTGATAGATCCGGTTGCCCTGCTGGCGGCGCGGATACTGGATGGGAATGCGCCGCTGGGCGCGCTCCATGAAGACGATGAAGGCTATCACCGCCAGAGCCATGACAATGATGCCGATGATGGCGAAGGTGGAAAGCTGCCCCGTGCGCCCCAATTCCAGCAACTGCGCAATGGCCAGCGGCAACTCCGCGACAATGCCGGCGTAGATGATGAGCGAAATGCCGTTGCCGACACCGCGCTGGGTGATCTGCTCGCCCAGCCACATCAGAAACACCGTGCCACCGGTGAGTGTTACCACGGTGGAGAACCGGAAGAACCAGCCCGGATCGTGCACGATGTTGCCCTGCGCCTCCAAGCCGATGGCAATGCCGTAAGCCTGCATCATGGCCAGGAGCACCGTGCCATAGCGGGTATACTGGTTGATTTTCTTGCGCCCCGATTCGCCTTCCTTCTTCAACTGCGCCAGATGCGGCGAAACCGTGGTCATCAACTGAATGATGATGGCGGCGGAGATATAGGGCATGATGTTCAGGGCGAATATCGCCATGCGCCCCAGCGCACCGCCGGAAAGCGAATTGACGAAGCCGAGAATGCCGCTGCTCTGCTGCTGCACCAGTCGGGCAAGTTCAACGGCATCAATACCGGGAATGGGAATGTAGGTGCCGAAGCGATAGACAATGAGAACAGCAAGCGTGAACCATATGCGTTTCTTCAATTCCTCCGCCTTGGCGAGGGCGGAGAAATTGAAATTGGAAGCCAGTTGTTCCGCTGCCGATGCCATTGCCGCACCTGTATGTCATTGCGAAAGCGCCGACATGGCGCTCCCTTGGCGCATTCCTGCCTCTTCAGCCAGCGCCCCTGCCCGCGTCAAGGCGAAGGCCCGCGCGGACCTCAGGCGTCCTCGCCGGCCTTTGCCTTTTTCGCCACCGTCAGCTCCACCTTGCCGCCAGCCTTGTCGATGGCAGCGACGACGGAGGCCGTGGCATGGGCCACCTTCAGGGTGATCTTCGGCGCCTTGTCCGCCGGGCCGAGCACGCGAATGCCCTGCTTCTTGCGACGCACCGCACCCGCGGCGACGAGGGCGTCCTCGTCGATCACCTTGCTGGCATCCAGCCGCCCCTGTTCGACAAGCTCGACAATACGGCTCAGCCGTACCTCGGCATAACGATTGGGCGCATGCCGCGCGAAGCCACGCTTCGGCAGACGGCGGTAGATGGGCATCTGGCCGCCTTCGAAGCCCTTGATGGCCACACCGGCGCGGGATTTCTGGCCCTTGTGGCCCTTGCCGCAGGTCTTGCCCAGGCCGGAGCCGATGCCGCGGCCAACGCGCTTGGCCGCCTTTTTCGCGCCCGGGGCCGGGGCCAGTTCGTTCAGTCGCATGGTCGTTGTCTCCAGCGGTGTTTACGTATTTGCATGCTCGCCGCCCGGCGCGCCTTAGTCTTCCTCGACAATGCGCACCAGGTGCGAGACCTTGGCAATCATGCCGCGCACCTGTGGCGTGTCGGCCAGGGTGCGGCGGCGGTGCATCTTGTTCAGCCCCAGGCCGATGAGCGTGGCGCGCTGATCCTTCGGCCTGCGGATGGGGCTGCCGATCTGCTCCACGGTGATGGTTTTCTGCTTGGCCATGGCCATTCACCCATATTGCTTGATTTGCCCGCGCCGTTGGCGGAGCCAGGCGCTGCTCAGCGCCCGGCCTCCTCGGTCTGGCGGCGGTTCTTGAGAATCTCGGATACCTTCTTGCCGCGCCGGGCCGCAACCTTGCGCGGGTTCTCACACTTGCCCAGTGCATCGAAGGTGGCGCGAACCATGTTGTAGGGGTTCGACGAGCCGATGGACTTGGCCACCACGTCGCCGATGCCGAGCGCCTCGAACACCGCACGCATCGGCCCGCCAGCGATGATGCCCGTGCCCGGCGGGGCGGAACGGATGATCACCTTGCCGGCATCATGCTTGCCCTGCACGTCGTGATGCAGGGTGCGCCCCTCGCGCAGCGGCACGCGGATGAGGTTGCGCTTGGCCGATTCGGTGGCCTTGCGGATGGCTTCGGGCACTTCGCGGGCCTTGCCGTGGCCAAAGCCGACGCGGCCCTTCTGATCGCCCACTACCACCAGTGCGGCAAAGCCGAAGCGGCGCCCACCCTTCACCACCTTGGCGACACGGTTGATGTGCACCAGATGATCGACGAATTCGTCGTCGCGTTCGCGGTCTCTCGCAGCCATTTGCTCTTTCCGTCAGTTGTCCTTCCGGTGGTTCCCCTGCCCATGTCGGGCCCGGGGCCTGCCGAAAGCCATTCATCCCTTGCTGGCGGTGTGTCTCCCGCCACTGGCGAGCGGTTCAGAAACTCAGCCCGCCCTCGCGCGCGCCGTCGGCCAGCGCCTTCACGCGGCCATGATAGAGATAGCCGCCACGATCGAAATAAACCTTTTCCACACCGGCCTTCTTTGCCCGCTCGGCCAGCAGCTTGCCGACCTCGAAAGCAGCCTCGACATTGCCGGTGCTCTTCAGCTTCTTGCGCATGTCCGGCTCGTTGGACGAGGCGGCAGCCAGGGTGTGGCCCTTCGCATCATCGATGACCTGCGCGTAGATATACTTGTGCGAGCGAAACACCGACAGGCGCAGCCTGTCTTCGCCCGCGCGCGTCTTCAGCTTGCGCCTTACCCGCGCGCGGCGGCGCTCTTCCTTGCTCAGTTTGCGCACCATGACTGTATCGTCCGTGTTCGGTTTGCGTTGTTCGGCCAGCCGGTTTCCGGCATCAGCGCACCAGACCTTGCCAGCCCCGCGTTGCCATTATTATTTCTTCTTGCCTTCCTTGCGGAAGATATATTCGCCGGCGTAGCGCACGCCCTTGCCCTTGTATGGCTCCGGCGGACGCCAGGCGCGGATCTCCGCGGCCACCTGGCCGACCTTCTGCTTGTCGATGCCGGAGACGACAATTTCCGTCGGCTGCGGCACCTGCACCTCGATGCCCTCGGGCACCTCATAGATGACATCGTGGCTAAAGCCAAGGTTGAGCTTCAGGTTGCGCCCCTGCAACTGGGCACGATAACCGACGCCGACGATCTCCAGCTTCTTCTGGAAGCCCTCGGTTACGCCGATGACCATGTTGTTGATCAGCGAGCGCGTCAGCCCCCAGGCGGAGCGTGCCGGCTTGGAATTGTTGCGCGGCACAACGGTTACCTCGCCCTCGCCAATGGACACTTCCACCAGATCGCCGAGAATGGCGGTTTCCAGCTGCCCCTTGGGGCCTTTCACGGTTACCGTGTCGCCATCCATCTTCACCTCCACGCCGGAGGGGATGGGCACCGGTTTCTTGCCAATACGGGACATGATCGTCTTCCCTTGAGAGAATTGCCTGCCGCGCCAGCTGCGGGCGCGAAACACGGCTGGTTCAGAATACCGTGCAGATGACCTCGCCGCCGACGTTGTTCTCGCGCGCTTCGGCGTCGCTCATCACTCCCTTCGAGGTTGAGAGGATGGCTATGCCCAGCCCGTTGTAGACCAGCGGCATGTCCTCAACCGAGGTATAGACGCGGCGTCCCGGCTTGGAGACGCGCCTGATCTCGCGAATTACCGGCTCGCCATCGTAGTATTTCAGCTCCACCTCGATGTCGGCCTTGCCGTTGCCAAGGTCCTCGCGGCGAAAGTCGCGAATGTAACCCTCGTCCTTCAGCACCTGCAGCACGCGCTCCTTCATGCGCGAGGCAGGCATGCGCACGGTGGCCTTGTGGCGCATGTGAGCATTACGGATGCGCGCAAGCATGTCCGCTATGGGGTCGGTAACCGTCATGTCTGTCTCCTCGTTTGATCAGCCCCCTGCCCCGCACATATGGCGGCAAGCAGGGCGATATCATCGTGGCACAAGCCCTACCAGCTGGCCTTGGTAACGCCAGGCAGCTGCCCGCGGTTGGCCAGCTCGCGCAGAGCGATGCGCGAAATGCGGAATTTGCGGTAATAGCCGCGTGGGCGCCCGGTGAGCTCGCAGCGATTGCGCACGCGGATGGGCGCGGAGTTGCGCGGCAGCTTGGCCAGCTTCATCTGCGCCTCGAAGCGCTCCTCGATGGGGCGCGAACGGTCGCGCGCGATGGCCAGCAACGCGGCACGCTTCTTCGCATACTTGCGCACCAGCTTCCTGCGCTTTTCGTTGTTCTCGATCTTGCCCTTCTTCGCCATTGTGCTCTCTTTTTCGCTTGCCCGGCTCCGGCCCTCTCCCCCTCCCGACCACCCAAGTATTGTGAACCATGGTGGTCGGCAGGGGGAGAGGGCCTTCGCCTTTTTTCGTTAGCCCGGCCCCGGTCCAGTCCAGGTTGTCAGGCCGCCTGTTTCTGCTGGCGCTTGCGGAACGGGAAGTTGAAGCCCTCCAGCAGCGCCATGGCTTCCTCGTCCGTCTCCGCGGTGGTGTGGATGATCACATCCATGCCGAGGATCTTCAGCGCCTTGTCATAGTCGATTTCCGGGAACACGATATGCTCGCGGATGCCGAAGGCATAGTTGCCATTACCGTCGAAGCTCTTCGCGTTCAGCCCGCGGAAGTCGCGCACGCGCGGCAGAGCGATGTTGACGATGCGATCGAGCAGCTCGTACATGCGCTCGCCACGCACGGTTACCTTCGCACCAATGGGCATGCCGGCGCGCAGCTTGAAGCCGGCGATGGCCTTGCGCGCGCGGGTGATGACGGCGCGCTGGCCGGCGATCTTGCTCAGCTCGTCGGCGGCGAACTGCGCCATCTTGGAATCGCCCACCGACTCGCCAACACCCATGTTGAGCACAATCTTCTCGATGCGCGGCACCTGCATGGGGTTGGTGTAGCCGAAACGCTCGGTGAGCTGCGGCCTGACCACCTCGTCATAGTGCTTGCGCAGCCGCGGGACGTATTTTTCCTTCTCAGACATCGATCACCTCTCCCGAACGCTTCGCATAACGCACCTTGCGGCCATCGTCGAGCACCTTGAAGCCGACGCGCGTGGGCTTGTTGTCCTTCGGGTCCACGTGCGCCAGATTGGACAGGTGCACCGGCGCCTCCTTCTCGACGATGCCGCCGGCCTGCGCCTGGGTGGGGCGCTGGTGGCGCTTGACGATGTTCACGCCCTTGACGATGGCGCGGTTCTCTTTCGGCATGACCTTCAGCACTTCGCCGACCTTGCCCTTGTCGCGCCCGGCAATGACCATCACCCGGTCGCCTTTCCTGATCCTCGCAGCCATCACAGCACCTCCGGAGCCAGCGAAATGATCTTCATGTGATTCTTTGCGCGCAGCTCGCGCGGCACGGGGCCGAAGATGCGCGTGCCGATGGGCTCGCCCTGGTTGTTCACCAGCACCGCGGCGTTGCCATCGAAGCGAATGACGGAACCGTCAGGGCGCTTGATATCCTTCGCGGTGCGCACCACCACGGCCTTGAGCACCTGGCCCTTCTTCACGCGGCCACGCGGAATGGCTTCCTTCACCGACACCACGATGATGTCGCCCACGGAGGCATACTTGCGCTTCGAGCCGCCCAGCACCTTGATGCACTGCACCCGGCGCGCGCCCGAATTGTCGACGACGTCGAGTTTCGTTTCCACCTGTATCATGGCATCACCCGTTCTTGCTCAGCCGCGGGTGCGGTCTGCGCACCCGGCGAATTCCTCATGTCCGTGCCAGCCTCAGGCGTTGGCCGCCTCCACGCGCTCGACAACGCGCCAGCGCTTCTTGCGCGAAATGGGGCGGCATTCCTCGATGCGCACGATATCGCCCACCTTGCAGGCATTGTCCTCGTCGTGCGCATGATACTTCTTGGTGCGCCGCACCGTCTTCTTGTAGAGCGGATGAGTGAAGCGGCGCTCCACCAGCACCACGACAGTCTTGTCGTTGGTATCGGACACCACCGTTCCCTGCAAAATGCGCTTCGGCATCGTTCACGTTCTCTCTGTTGCGCGCCTGCTCCAGTCATGGAGCAAACCATGTGGCTGACGCCAAATGGCCCGAACGGCGCGGATTTTCAAGCCCTTTCAGCCGCCATCATGGCTGGCATGCGTCAGTTGGCCGCCGCTTCCTTCTGTTTCTGCTTGCGCCGCGCGGTCAGCTCCGTCTTGATGCGCGCAATATCGCGGCGCACCTGACGGATGCGGGCGGTGTTCTCCAGCTGGCCGCCAGCCTTCTGAAAGCGCAGGTTGAACTGCTCCTTCTTCAGCTCCAGCAGCCTGCCGTTTAGCTCTTCATCGCTCATTGCCCTGACTTCGGCTGGTTTCATGTCCCTGCCCTCTCGCTTGTCCTGTCGTGTTCCGTCATTCGCCGACGCGCGCCACGAAGCGGCACTTCACCGGCAGCTTGGCCGCGGCCAGACGCATGGCCTCCTCGGCCACCTCGCGCGGCACGCCGTCGATCTCGAACAGGATTCTGCCCGGTTGCACGCGCGCAGCCCAGTATTCCACCGAGCCCTTGCCCTTGCCCATGCGCACCTCGGTGGGCTTGGCGGTAACCGGCAGGTCCGGAAAAACGCGAATCCACACCCTGCCGGCGCGCTTCATGTGACGGGTCATGGCGCGACGCGCGGCCTCGATCTGGCGCGCGGTTACCCGCTCCGCCTGCAAGGCCTTCAGCCCGTAAGAGCCGAAGGTCAGCCGCGTGCCACCCTTGGCGACACCTCGGTTGCGCCCCTTCTGCACCTTGCGAAATTTTGTCCTGCGCGGTTGCAGCATTGTTCAACTCTCCCTTGCGTGGCTGGCGGTGGCGGCTTGTCAGCCCCTGGCGCCCGGGCGCCCGCCCTCGCGGCGGCGCCCACCACCACGGCGCGGACGGCCTCCGCCTTCCTGCAATTCCTTGTCGTGCTTCTCCTGGGCAAATGGATCATGCTCCATCAGCTCGCCCTTGAAGATCCACACCTTGATGCCATTGGTGCCATAGGCGGTAATGGCCGTGGCGGTGCCGTAATCGATGTGCGCGCGCAGGGTGTGCAGCGGCACGCGGCCTTCGCGATACCACTCCGTGCGAGCGATCTCCGCGCCACCGAGACGGCCACCGCAGTTGATGCGAATGCCTCCGGCGCCCATGCGCATGGCAGACTGAACAGCGCGCTTCATGGCGCGGCGGAAGGCAACGCGGCGCTCCAGCTGCTGGGCGATGTTGTCGGCCACCAGTTGCGCATCGATCTCCGGCTTGCGCACCTCCACGACGTTCAGGTGCACATCGGTGCCGGCAATCTGCGAGAGCTTGCGGCGCAGCTTCTCGATGTCAGCCCCCTTCTTGCCGATGATGACACCTGGGCGCGCGGTGTGGATGGTAACGCGGCACTTCTTGTGCGGCCGCTCGATGATGACACGCGAGATGCCGGCATTCTTCAGGTTTTTCAGGATGTAGTTGCGCAGCTTGAAGTCGCTGTGCAGCAGATCTCCGTATTCGCCCTTCTCGGCATACCAGCGCGAATCCCATGCGCGGTTGACACCCAGGCGAAACCCGATCGGATTGACTTTCTGACCCATCAGTTGGCCTCCTCGACTTCGCGCACCACGATGGTCAACCGCGAAAACGGTTTCAGGATGCGGCCCACACGGCCCCGTGCCCGTGGACGCCAGCGTTTCATCACTAGCGATTTACCCACGTAGGCCTCGGCAACGATCAGGTTGTCGATGTCCAGGCCGTGGTTGTTCTCGGCATTGGCTATGGCCGACTCCAGCGTCTTCTTCACCTCGCGAGCCACCCGCTTGCGCGAGAATTCAAGAGTGGCCAGGGCCTTGTCCACCGGCTGCTTGCGGATCATCCGCGCCACATCATTGAGCTTGATGGGGCTGGTGCGGATCATCCGGTTGACGGCATAGGCCTCGTTTTCGGCCACGCGGCGCAGATTCTTGCGCTTGCCCATCGCTTACTTCCTCTTCGCTTTCTTGTCCGCCCCATGACCGTAGTAGGTACGGGTTGGTGCGAACTCGCCGAACTTGTGGCCCACCATCTCCTCCGTAACCAGCACCGGCACGTGCTTGCGGCCATTGTGCACCGCGAAAGTCAGGCCGACGAACTGCGGCAGGATGGTGGAGCGGCGCGACCATGTCTTGATGGGCGCTGCACGCCCGGATTCGCGCGCCTTGTCCGCCTTCTTCAGCAGATACGGGTCGACGAACGGGCCTTTCCAGACTGAACGAGCCATGCTCTGTCCTCTCTCCTGTGATCAGCGCCGCTTCTTGCGCAGGTGGCGCGAGCGGACGATGAACTT
>JAJRRZ010000108.1 GCA_024279045.1 Alphaproteobacteria bacterium | reverse complement strand
GCTGATGGAGCTGGTGCAGAAGGGCATCGTCGACGGCTGGCGCTTCGACAAGGAGGCCACCACGGATTTCGTCGAACTGGCAGCGAAGTTCGTCATCATCGACGGCATCGCCAAGGTGCGTCAACTGGGCCTGAAGGGGCCACTGGTGCAGGTAAATGGCAAAGGCGAGGTGGACCTGTTGCGCCAGCGGCTTGACCTGTCGCTTGGCGGCGGGCTGGTAAAGCGCAAGGATGGACAGGAAAAGGCCCTGCTGGAAATGCCCGTGCCGCTGCTGGTGAAGGGGCCGTGGCAGAGCCCGAAGATCTATCCCGACATCGCCGGCATCCTGCAGAACCCGCAGGCGGCGCTGAACCAGTTGCAGAAGCTCATGCGCGGGCTGGGAGCAAAGAAACCGGCGGCAAAACTGGAAAAGGTGCAAGACAAGGCAAAGGACAAGGTCAAGGCGGCCAGGGACAAACTGGAGGAAAAGGCAAAGGCCAAGCTGCAAAAGGAGCTGGGCAAGGTGGTGGGTGAGGACAAGGCCGCCAAGGCGGCGGAAAAGGCCGGCAAGCAGGTGGAGCAGATGCTGCGGGGCTTCTTCGGCAAGCCGAAGCCCAACCCCGCGCCTGCTCCGCAAGCCGCGCCCGCCCCACAGCCACAGCCGGCCCAGCCACAACAGGGGCAATGAACATGATGCAGCCGCCCGGCATCGAAACACGCATCACCACCCGCGTGCAGGCCGAGCCGTTCGACGTGGCAACGGAATACACTGCCTTCCGCCAAGGCCTGTGCTGTGGCGCGGTGGTCAGCTTCACCGGCATCGTGCGCGAGCATGGCGGCGACAATGATGCGGGCAATGCCACCATTCGCGCCATGACGCTGGAGCATTACCCTGGCATGACCGAGCGCATGTTGGCCGACATCGCGCGGCAAGCCGCCGATCGCTGGCCGCTGAAGAAGGTGCTGGTGATCCACCGGTATGGCTCCTTGCGGCCCGATGAGGATATCGTGCTGGTCATCACTGCCGCCGATCACCGCGCCGACGCCTTCGAGGCGGCGCAGTTCCTGATGGACTGGCTGAAGACAAAAGCCCCCTTCTGGAAACTGGAAGATACCGAGAAAGGCCCGCGCTGGGTGGCGGCGAAGGATGATGACGAACGGGCCGCCGCCCGCTGGGGCAACGAAGGCGGGCAATGATTCCATCGTGCCTCAACTTGTCAGGATTTGCTTTCTGCTCATGGGGGCGGACGATCATGCCCCCGGGGCCAGAAGGCTGCAACGCCCCGTCCTGCATGTTCCGCTCCATGCAAGGGTGCTTACCCTGTAATCATTTTAAGTTTCCGCTTTTTCGTGTGGCTTGGTAAGTTGCATGGCATGAGCAGGAAAGATGACACACTCGCCAGAAGGCGTCCGCGCTGGCTGGCGCAATTGGTGCTGGCGGCCATGCTGCTGGGCGGTGGACTGCTGGGCTACAAGGCCATCATGGCGCTTGGCCCCGAGCCGAAGGTGCGCAAGGCCGTGCAGCAGCCGCTGCCGGTGCGGGTGATTGCCGTGCGCGCTGCCGACGTACGCCCGGCATGGACATTCTACGGCGAAGTTGCCGCGGTGCGGCGCAGCACGCTGCAATTACCCGTCAGCGGACGCATCACGTGGGTCTCACCCAATTGGCGCGATGGCGCGGTGGTGAAGCAGGGCGAGGAGCTGCTGCGCATCGATGACCTGCCCTGGCGTGCGGCGCTGGCGGAGGCCGAAGCGGCACTGACGGAGGCACGCTCACGGCGCGAGGAGGCGCGCGCAAAAGTCTCTTCCGAAGAGCGCCTGCTGAAGGATGCACAGGCGCAGTTCGAGGTCGCCCAGCGCGAATACGAGCGCACGCGCAGGCTCGCCGCGCGCGGCACGGTGCCGAAGGCGCGTCTCGATCAGCAGCAGCGCAATCTGATTGCCGCGCGCGAGAAGCTGGAGCAGCGCCGCCACGCGCTGGCTGTCGCGAAGGCTGTGCTGGCACGGGCCGCAGCAGCGCTGACACGTGCCGAATGGGCGCTGAAGAAGGCGCAGGACAACCTGGCCAACACGGTGTTGCGCGCACCCTTCGACGGGCAGCTGAGCAACCCGCGCGCGGAGCTTGGCCAACAGGCCGGGCCATCGGCGCAACTGGCCACGCTTGTTGCCAGCGCCGCGCCGGAGGTGCGCTTCAGCATGCCGGAAGAGCGGCTGGCCATGTTGCGCCGGGCGGGCGAGCAAGTAGCGGGGCGCGCGGTAAGCATCGTGCTGGCGCTGCGCAGTGGCGAAGTGGTGCTGAGCGGGCGCATCGCGCGTGAAGGCGCGGAAGTGGACAGGCAATCCGGCGCGGTGGCGCTGTTCGCCACGCTCGATGATCCGGCACAGGCGCGCTGGCTGAAGCCCGGCATGTTCGCCGAGGTGCGCATGCGCGGGCCGCTGCTGAAGGACGTGGTGCTGTTGCCGGAGTCCGCCCTGCACGGCGGCGATACGGTCTATGCCGTGGCCGATGGAAAACTGACGCGGCTGAAGGTTCGGGTGCTGGGCATGCAGGGCGGCAAGGTCATTGCCAGTGGTGTGCCGCGCGGGGCGCGCGTGGTGCGCCACAAGCTGGCCGAGCCGAAGCCGGGGCGGGTGGTGAAGGTGCTGAAGGGCTGAAGCCATGGCGGAAGGCAGGCAGCCGCGCGATGATGCGCCCCGCGACGCTGGGCCGGGCAATGGCGCAACCGGCGGGCCGGGCGATGATCCGGCGCACATGGGGGCGGCGACGCACAATTCGCCGCTGGCCGGGCTGGTGCGTTTCTTCACCCATCACCGCACCGCTGCCAATCTGCTGATGATCGGACTGATCGTCGCCGGCTTGCTGGCCATCAGCCGGTTGAACACGCAGTTTTTCCCGACCATCGACTTTCCGCAGGTTTCGGTAACCGCCACGTGGGAGGGCGCCACCGCGGCGGACATGGAGCGTTCCGTCATCCGCAACCTGGAGCCGGCGCTGCGCAACGTGGCGGGGCTGGATACCTACTACGGCGTGGCGCGCGAGGGCTGGGCCTATATCTCGTTGTCGTTCGTCGCCGGCACCGACATGAACATGGCACTCTCGGAAGTGCAGAAGGCGGTGGACAGCGTAACCACCCTGCCGGAAGACATCGACCCGCCACAGGTGAAGCGCGTGGTGCGCCGCGAGGTGGTGGGCAAGGTGATGCTGCATGGCGATGTGCCGGAAAAGACCATCAAGCGC
>JAJRRZ010000107.1 GCA_024279045.1 Alphaproteobacteria bacterium | reverse complement strand
TGGAGCGCACATTCTGCCGTCTGAAGGACTTTCGCCGTATCGCAACCCGCTACGACAAACTGGCCAAAACTTTCCTCGCCGCCATCTGCATAGCTGCAATCGTAACATGGTGGCTCAATTGAGTCCGGAGCCTAGTGGGTGCCTCCATATGGCATATGGTGAAGCCACATGGATGGTTTTTACTTTGCGCGCGTGATGTTGCTGCGGCATGATGCGCGCCGGTCAACACTTGTCGAGAGAGGTTTTTCGACATCATGCAGCAACTGCCACCCGCCATTCTGCTGGTCAATCTCGGCACTCCGGATGCGCCGGAGCCTGCCGCAGTGCGGCGCTATTTGCGGGAGTTCCTGTCCGATCCGCGGGTGGTGGAAGTGCCGCGGCTGATCTGGTGGCCACTGTTGCACGGGGTGATACTGCCGTTTCGGTCGAAGCGCTCTGCCCATGCCTATGAACAGATATGGGACCGCGAAAACAACTGCTCGCCACTGCTGCACATCACGCGCATGCAGGCGCAAGGCTTGCAGCGGAGGTTGGGTGATGCGGCGCGGGTGGATTTTGCCATGCGCTACGGCCAGCCAGCCCTCGGCGAAAAATTGCACGCACTGATGCAGGCCGGACACGAGCGTATCGTCGTGTTGCCGCTGTATCCGCAATATTCCGGCTCCACGGTGGCCAGCGTGGTGGACGAAACAGGGCGCGTGCTGCGTGGCATGCGGCATCAGCCGGCGGTGCGCATTGGCGCGCCGTATTACGGTCATCCGGCCTACATCGCGGCGCTGCAGCGCCGGGCGGAGGAGCACATAGCCACGCTGGACTGGCAGCCGGAGGTGTTGTTGCTGTCCTATCATGGCGTGCCCAGGGCCTTTGTGGACAAGGGCGACCCCTATGCGGCGCATTGCGAAGCCACCACGCGAGCCTTGCGCGTGGCGATGGGCATGGACGAACAACACATGCCGATGAGTTATCAGTCGCGGTTGGGGCGGGCGGAATGGCTGAAGCCCTATACGGAAGACACCATCATCGCGCTGGCGGAGAAAGGGGGGAAAAGGCTGGCGGTGATGACCCCGGCCTTCGCGGCGGATTGCCTGGAAACGCTGGAAGAGATCGCCATCGGCGGGGCGGAGACGTTCCGCGCCCACGGCGGGGAGAATTTCACGCTGGTGCCGTGCCTGAACGACTCGCAGCCGGGGCTGGATGTGCTGGAAACACTGGCGCGGCGCGAGCTGGCCGGGTGGCTGGGGGCTGGTCTCAAAGCTTGAGCATTCTCCATGTGCATTTTGGCTTCATATCAGACGGTTTTTCGTTCTTGCCAATAGCTCCACTATTGCCTGCGAACGAAAAACCGCTGCTATTTCGCCAAAATGCACATGCAAAGCACCCATTTGTTAAGATCAGCCCCTAGGTTCTGTGAACGAAATGACTCAGGTTGACGTCGAAGGATTCCCAAGGAAGCGAACATGTGATTCATGGGATGCCATCTGATTCCTTCTGCAAGGGAGATGGCATCCATGAGCACGCAAATGACGGAACAGGAGTGGGAGCTGGCGGTCAGGCTGTTTCGCCAATGCCTGCCG
>JAJRRZ010000106.1 GCA_024279045.1 Alphaproteobacteria bacterium | reverse complement strand
CCACGGCCACAACAACTTCAGTTGCGCGCCGCTGCCGCGCCTTGCGCATCTGCTGAACTCGCCGCCTGCCCCTGCTCGTTATGTTGCGGCTTCAGCTCACCCAGCCGCGCCAGGTTGCGCGCCCCTGCCGGATTGCCATTCTCGCGTGCCAGTTCATAGAAGATGACCGCCTTCTCGCGATCCTTCAACACACCCCAGCCCATCTCGTACATCGCGCCGAGGTTGTTCAGCGCCCAGCCATCCTTCTGTTCCGCTGCCTTGGCGAACCATGTGCGTGCCTGTTCAAAATCACGCTGGGTGCCACGCCCGGTAAGAGCCATCAGCCCCAAGGCAACCATTGCCGGAGCATGGCCCTTTTCCGCCGCCTTCATATACCACTTGCGCGCCTCGTTCATGTCGCGCGGCATGCCAATGCCCCTCTCCAGCATGTGCGCCAGCCAGTACATCGACGCTACATGCCCTTGCCGCGCCGCCGCCAGGAACAGCGCCGCTGCCACCCGTGGTGCGCGCCGCACGCCATCACCGCCATGTAGCAGCAATCGCCCCAGACGGAACTGCGCCTGCGCATCCCCCGCCTGTGCCGCAAGCCGATACCAGTGCGCTGCCCTGGCCAGAGATTTCCTGAAACCCAGCCCGCCCTGCGCATGCAGCACCGCCAATTCGCGCATCGCTGCCGGATCACCCGCCCTGGCCCGCTTCAGCAAGCGGGCGCGCCGCTGCTGCTCTTCGCGCGTCAGCTGGCGTGGCTTTGGCGCCACCGGCTTGGCTGCTGGCTGGCGCCGCGTTGCTTCCGTGGTCTCGCGCTTGCCGGGCGCGCGTGGACTGCCAGCCGGGGGCGCAATCACCTCCACCCCCGGGCTGCCCGGCAACTGTAGTGGTTGCGCCGCCACCGGAAACGCACACGCCAGACCCATGCCGCAAGCCACAACACTGCCTGCCAGCCTCGCGCGAATCACTCTGTGCAATTTTGCATATGCCACTACACCTGCGGCCATGCAGGCGTCATATCAGATTTTCCCGGCCAGGAGAGCGGAAAATGCCGCTCATCCATCGCCCTGCTTTTTCTGCTGCGACAGATCGAAGGCCTCCTGGTAGGCCATTTCCAGCAGATAGGCGAGGAATTCCAGTTTGTTGTCCTTCGCCATGTTGCGCAGTTCCAGCACCATGTCAGCGACATATTGCGCCACATCCGCCGGCGGAGCATCAACCTCCATGCGCTCCAAATACTCCCGGTTCTCCCCGGTGTTTTCCGTTTTCTGCTGTTTTTCTGGGCTCAAGATACACTCCCCCCTTTCCTGTGTTGCCGACCCTGCACAATCCCCTCCAGGCAACAGGCTCACCAAATTTGACAGACCACACGCTGGCCAACAAGCAGCCCTTACGTGCAACATGGAGATGCATAACAAAAGGTTGTGCACAATGCAAATACAATTAAAAAGTGCTATTCCCCGAGCGTCAACCTGCGCAATTCATCTGAGTCGCGCCAGCGCCTGCAACAAACGCTCAACCCCCCTTACCCGCCGCGCCATATCATCCCAGTTGCCCTTCGCCACCAGCCGCATGTCGGGCCGCAGCTTCACTGCCCCGCGCAAGCCGCCGATCCACTGCATGAGCTTCTCCGGCTGTGGAAAACTGTCGCGATGAAAGCGCAGCACCGCACCTTTTGCCCCGGCATCCACGCTGGCCACGTGCGCACGGCGCGCCAGCATCTTCAGCCCCACCACTTCCAGCAGCCGCCGCACCTCTTCCGGCAACGGCCCGAAACGGTCGGCCATTTCCGCCGCGAAGGCATCCAGCGCCGCTTCGTCTTCCAGCGCCGCCAGCCGCCGATACAACCCCATGCGCAAATCCAGCTCTGGCACGTAGAACTCTGGAATCAGCACCGCCGCGCCAATGTTGATGTTCGGCGAAAAGGTCTCTTCCTCCGCCTCTGCGCCACCACCGGCGGCCAGCCCCTTCTGCGCCGCCACCGCCTCTTCCAGCATCTGCTGATACAGTTCGAAACCCACCTCGCGGATGTGCCCGCTCTGCTCCTCGCCCAGCAGGTTGCCCGCGCCGCGAATGTCCAGGTCGTGGCTGGCCAGTTGAAAACCCGCCCCCAGCGAATCCAGCGACTGCAACACCTCCAGCCGCTTCTTCGCCGCTTCCGTCAGCGGCTGCCGCGGGTCGATGGTCAGCAGGCACCAGCCGCGCACCTTCGAGCGCCCGATGCGCCCGCGCAACTGATACAACTGCGCCAGCCCGAACATGTCCGCCCGGTGTACGATCATCGTGTTCGCATTGGGCATGTCCAGCCCCGACTCGATGATGGTCGTGGCCAGCAGCACGTCGAACTGCTTCTCCTGGAACGCCGTCATCACCTCGTCCAGCGCATCCGCCGCCATCTGCCCGTGGGCGATGGCAAACTTCACCTCCGGCACCTGCTCGCGCAGGAATTCGGCCACCTGCTCCACATCCGCCACCCGCGGCACCACGTAATAGCTCTGCCCGCCGCGGTAATGCTCGCGCAGCAGATATTCGCGCACCGCCACCGGATCAAACGGCGAGATGAACGTGCGCACCGCCAGCCTGTCCACCGGCGGCGTGGCGATGATCGACATCCCCCGCACGCCCGTCAGCGCCAGTTGCAATGTGCGCGGTATGGGCGTGGCCGTCAGCGTCAGCACGTGCACGCCCGTTTTCAGCGTCTTCAGCCGTTCCTTGTGCTTCACACCGAAGTGCTGCTCCTCGTCGATCACCAGCAGCCCCAGGTCGCGAAAGCGCACATCCCTGCCCAGCAGCGCATGGGTGCCGATGACGATATCCACCGTGCCGTCCGCCAGCCCCTGCCGGATGGCATTGATCTCCTTGCGCGGCGTCAACCGCGAGATGTGCGCGATGTTCACCGGATAACCGGCAAATCGCTCGCGGAACGTCTGCGTATGCTGGCGCGCCAGCAGCGTGGTCGGCACCACCACCGCTACCTGGTGCCCGCTCATCACCGTGGCGAAGGCCGCGCGCAACGCCACCTCCGTCTTGCCGAATCCGACATCGCCGCAGATCAGCCGGTCCATCGGCTGGCCACGCGCCAGGTCGGCAAACACGTCATCGATGGCGGCAAGCTGGTCTTCCGTCTCCTCGTAGGGAAAGCGCGCGCAGAACTCCTCGTACAGCCCCTCCGGCGGGACAATCACCGGCGCATCCAGCAACTGCCGCGCCGCCGCCACGCGGATCAGCTCCTCCGCCATGTCCTTCAGGCGCTGCTTCAGCTTCGCCTTCTTCGCCTGCCATGCGCCGCTGCCCAGCCGGTCGAGCTGCGCGCTGGCCTCCTCGCCGCCATAGCGCGTCAGCAGGTCGATGTTCTCCACCGGCAGAAACAGCCGATCACCCCCGGCATAGGTCAGATGCAGGCAGTCGTGCGGCGCACCGCCCACGTCGATGGTGCGCAACCCCTCGAAACGCCCGATGCCATGCTCCACATGCACCACCAGATCCCCTGGCGAGATGGCCGACAATTCGCTGATGAAATCCGCCGCCCGCCGCCGCTTGCGCGCCCGCCGTCCGAGCCGCTCGCCAAGAATGTCGGTTTCGGTAACCACCGCCAGATCGGCGCTCTCGAACCCCGCCTCCAGCGGCAACGCCACCGCCGCCACCGCCTGCGGCGGCAACGCCAGTACCTGCCCCCAGCTCTTCGCGGCCTCCACCGGCGCCAACCCATGATCACCCAGTATCTGCGCCAGCCGATCACGCGCGCCCGCCGTCGCCGCCGCCAGCAGCACCCTGCGCGCGCCCTGCCCTGCGTGCTCCGCGCCGCTGCGCAGCCTGGCGACATGCTCCACCACCGCGTCATACAACCCACCCTCGCGGTTGGCCCGCTCCGCCGCGAAATTGCGCCCCTTGCGCCCACCCGCCGAGATCGCCGCGCGCTGCGGCGTGCTGGTCTCGGCAAACGGCGAGAACCGCGCCACCGGCAGCCGCGCCAGCAGCTTCTTCAGCTCCTCTTCCGTCAGCCACAGCCGTTCCGGCGGCAGCGGACGATAGGGATCGGCGCCGAATGCCTTCTGCTCCAGCGCCTGCTGGCGTGCCTGGTAGTGATCGGCAATTTCTTCCAACCGCGCCCGCGCCGCCGCATCCGCCTCGTGATCCAGCGTCAGCCAGCATGCATCCGCCGCGCTGCCCCCCACATGCGCCGTCAGCGGCGCCAGCGCCTCGTGAAACAGCGGCAGCCAGAACTCCATGCCCGGATAACGCCTGCCCGCCCGCACCGCTTCCGCCAGCGGGTCGCGCAATGCTCCGCCGCCAAAGGCCTCCGCATAGCCGGTGCGAAACCGTGCAATGGCCTGCTCCGTCAGCCGCACCTCGCTGGCCGGATCCAGCCGCACGTCCTTCAGCTTCCGCACCGTTCGCTGGCTGGCCACATCGAATTCGCGGATGCTCTCCAGCTCATCGCCGAAGAAATCCAGCCGCACCGGGCGCTCCATGCCCGCCGCAAACAGGTCGATGATGGAACCGCGCTGGGCAAACTCCCCTGGCTCCGCCACCGTGCCCGTGCGCGAGAACCCCTGCCCCACCAGCCACGCCGCCAGCTCTTCCGGCGCATGCATCGCCCCCGGTTTCAGATGCAGCGCCGCCCCGGCCACCTCATCCGGTGGCACCGTGCGCTGCAACAGCGCGTTGACGGTGGTCAGCACCAGCAGCGGCGAAGCATCTCCCGCCGCCCTGCGCCGTGCCAGCGCCGCCAGCGTGCCCATGCGCTCGGCAATCACCGCCGCATTGGGCGAGGTGCGGTCATAGGGCAGGCAGTCCCATGCCGGAAACTGCAACACCTCCAGCTCCGGCGCGAAGAAGCGCAACTGCCGCCGCAATTCGTCCATGCGCGCATCCAGCCGCGCCACGTGCAGCAGCACCCGGCCCTGCCGCGCCGCCAGCCGCGCCATGTCGGCCAGCCACAGGGCATCCAACCCCTCCGGACATTCGCCAATCACCAGCTCCCGGCCCGGGCGCATCACCTGCATCAGAATGTCGGGATCAATGCTCATGCACACCCAGATACCAGCAGCACCCACGCACGGCTACAGATTCTCGCCATAGCTGCCCGGCGCGAAACCGATACACCGCAGCCCGTCCAGCAGCGCCGCGCACTGCGTATCCGCCAGCAGCGCCGCATCCCATTCCGCCAGCGCCGCATGATCACCATTCACCCACGCCAGCAGCACCGCGTCCGGCACCTCCAGCAGTCGCTCGAACGCCCCCACCCCGGCCTCGTCCAGCCCGTGCAACACCTGCGCCGCCAACGCCCCCAGCAACAGATCCATCTCCTTCATGCCACGATGACCGGCGCGGAACCGGATGCGCCGCTTGCGCATTTCAAGCTTGCTGCTCGACATCGGCTCCCTCCCGTCCCGCAACAGCCTCCTAATCCACATCCAATCGGAAAAACTGCCTCATGCAACCTGAATCAATTTCTCAAGCAGGCTGAATCACACCTGGCAAAACGATGCGTAACCATTTGTCACAGTTGACGAATCATTACATGAAGAAATCCCGGTGGGCAGAATGGCGGGTTGAATCATTTTCTCAACTGCTGCGCCCGGAATGCTCCGGCGCGTTCATCCCCTGCTCGCGCGCCAGCTCCGCCGCACGGCGCTCGAAGGCATCGAGTATCTTCTTCGCCGCATAGTCGAAGGCCGCGTCCATGGCCATTTCCAGCATGCGCGAGGCCATGCTGAAGCGCAGCGCGAACACTACATCCGCGCCGCCGCGGCGCGAGCGAAACAGCCAACGGTTTTCAAGCTCCCTCACCGCCCCCTCGCGCGAGGTGGCTACCACCAGCAGCTTCTCCGCGTCAGCCACCACGTCAGAGGTGAAATACTCGCGCAACCCCAGCTTCGGATAGGCAATTTCCAGTTTCGCCCGGAAACGCTTCACCGCCCCTTCCTCGTGCACGTCCCACACCTCCGCCCCCACGCATAGTGGCACGAAACGCCCGTAGTCGTGCACATCCGACACCACGCGGAACAGATGCTCCGGCGGATACGGCAGCCAGCGGGTGAAACGGTGTGTCCTCATGCCCCGTGATGTAGAAAACCCCACCCGCACAGGCAAGCCACCATTTGCCGCGGCGCGGCAAAGCGCCTACCTTTCAAGGGCAAGCAAGGGAGAAAACACCATGACCATCAGCAACTCGTGGGAAGAACGCGACGGCGCCCTGCACCGCACCTTTCATTTCGGCGCCTTTGCCGATGCCATGGCCTTCATGATGCGCTGCGCCTTTCATGCCGAGACGCTGGATCATCACCCCGAATGGACAAACGTCTACAACCGCGTGGACGTGAAACTGACCACGCATGATGCCGGCAACACGGTTACGGAAAAGGATCGCGAACTGGCGCGGCGCATGGACGCCGTTTACGAATCCTGCTGCAAGCCGGAGCATTAATGCCAAGCCTAGGCCCAGTGCTTTCACCCGGCATCTGCGCAAATGACGCATCAGCCATGCCTCTTCATGGGGGCCGGGCTGACTCACCATCTTGTGATGCCGTGTTGACGGCAAACGCACCGCTTCCTTGCCTATGCTGGACGGCGACAATCCTGTCCCGGCAACCCACAGTCCCTTCCCGGCAACACAAGGAATGCACGACAACATGAAACACCAGATTTCCCGCCGCCTTGCCCTGCGCCTCGGCCTGGCCGCAACCGCCGTCGGAGCCGCCGCGCTGGCCGGGCTGCCGCTGCTGTCGCGCCGCGACATGCTGGCCCAGGCCCGCAACCAGCCACCGCAGCCCCTGCCCGTGCCGGAGCAGTTGCTCGGCACGCTGAAAGATGGCGTGCGCCATTACGCGCTGAATATCCGCCCCGGCAGCCACCAGTTCGTCTCCGGCATCACCACCGATACCTTCGGCGTCAACGCCGACTATCTCGGCCCCGTACTGCGGTTGCGCCGCGGAGAGACGGTGCGCATCGCCGTTCACAACGGGCTGAAGGAAGCCACCACCCTGCATTGGCACGGCATGCACCTGCCAGCGAAAATGGACGGCGGGCCACACCAGGAAATTGCGCCGGGCGAAACGTGGACACCACAATTCGAAGTGCGCCAACCCGCGGCCACCTTGTGGTATCATGCCCATCCACACAAGCGAACCGGCGCACATGTCTGGCGTGGACTGGCCGGCCCCATCATCATCGACGATGACGCCAGCTCCGCCCTTCCCCTGCCGCGCGATCACGGCATCGACGACATTCCCCTGGTGCTTCAGGACAGGCTGTTCGGCAACGACGGCCAGTTGCTCTACATCCAGTCCATGCACGACGTGATGATGGGCATGGAGGGCAACATTCCCCTGTGCAACGGGCGCTTCATGCCGATGTTCGAAGCCCGCCGCCAGCGCCTGCGGCTGCGCATCCTCGACGGCGCGAACGCCAGCTTCTATGCCATCGGTTTCTCCGATGGCCGCGCATTCGACGTGATCGCTTCCGACGGCGGCCTGCTGCCCGCGCCGGTGCGCCGCACCCACGTGCTCATCACTCCCGGCGAGCGGGTGGAGATCGTCGTCAAGGTGGGCAACAAGCCGTTCACGCTGGTCTCCGGTGCCGGGCTTCGCAACATGCCGCTGCACACCTTTCTGCGCATCGTGCCCGCGCCGGTGCTGGAAAGTTCACCCGCCTTGCCCGGCAAGCTGGTGGAATTGCCGCCGCCCGATGCCGCCAGCGCCGCGCGCACCCGCCGCTTCGACCTGCAGATGGGCATGGGGCCGGGCATGATGATGGGTGGCATGATGGGCCGCCGCAGTCCCTTCGCCATCAACGGCAAGGCCATGGACATGAATCTGATCAACGAGGTCATCCCCGTCGGCAGCACGGAAATCTGGGAAATCCGCAACACCTCGCCGATGCCGCACCCCTTCCACGTGCACGATGTGCAGTTCCGCGTGCTGTCGCGCAATGGCCGCCCCGTGCCCGCCCACGAGGCCGGGCGCAAGGACACCGTGCTGGTGGATGGCCACGAGATCGTACGCATCCTTGCCCGCTTCGACGACTATCCCGACCCGAAGCACCCCTATATGTATCACTGCCACATCCTGGAGCACGAGGACGCTGGCATGATGGGCCAGTTCACCGTGGTCTGAGCCGCCCTCGTCATTGCTGGCATCAGACCTCTCTTCCCCAGTCGTGCGGTGCGGCAACGCCTCCACAAGACAGCACAACACTTTGTTTTGGCGAAGCACGGCATTTGTGGCCGGCAGCGTCGGCCACAAGACTTTTCTTCGCGGTCAGCTTTCAGGGGAAGTGATAGTGTTTTCGGATGGGTTTGGTGATTTCCCACGTGCAGCTCATGCCGTCGGGGAAGGTTACCAGATCACCTGCCTGGATGTGCACCGGCTCGCCGCCGTCGGGCGTAACCGTAACCTCGCCTTCCAGGATGTAACAGATCTCCTCGCCGTCATACGTCCACGGAAAGGTCGCCACGTCGTGCGTCCAGACGGGCCAGTCGAACACGCCCATTTCCTCCAGCTTCGCGCGGTCGGGATTGCGCTCCAGCCTGATCGTGCTCATCGCCGGTCTCCTGTTCTTGCTGCTGCTCACGGGCTGGCCGGAACCAGCCGGTTCCAATTGGTAAGGGGTGGAGAGATGCGCCGAGGCGGTTTCTGTTCCGATCCGCCCTGGCTACCGGCACGCGCTGCCGGTTTGGCCGAAGGCCGTGCCGCAGCCTTTGTCGGAGCCTTTGCCGCAGCCCAGGCCGGCTTTCCTGCCACAGGCCTGGCCGAGGCCTTTTCCGGTGGGGCTGTGCGCTGCCTGACAGCTCCGTTTCGACTGTTGCCATTGCCAGTGGCGCTATTCTTTGAACGCTGCCAGGGCGGTGCGGCTCGCCCGGCGTTTCCACGTGGCCGCGCCCTGGGCCTGGGCGAAGGTATGGACAAGCCCCGGGGTTGTGCCCTGGCCTCTTCCGGCAGACGATGCGGCGCCCCTGCCGCCACATTGTCCTGTTCAAGCCGGTCATCCTCCAATGCCTGGCGGATCAGCACTTCCAATGTCTTGTCCGCCTCCGCCGCACCAGGAGAAACCGGAGCAGCAGAAACACCCTCAACCGTGGCGGATGTTTCCTCCTCGCCCTTTCGGGCGCTGCCCTGCTCGCGCATCTGCCCATAAGCCCGGCCCAGCACCTCCTGCAACTGCTCGTGCAAACGCCTCGCACGCTGGCGCAGCTCTTCCTGCTGTTGCTGATCACGCACCGCACGGGCGGCATCTTCTTCCAGCTTGCGCGCTAGCGCCTCACGCCGCGCCCGCGCTTCCTCCAGCCGCTTCAGTTCCTCCTCCTGTCTGCGCAGCAATCGCTGCTGCACCCATTCATGCACCACCGCCCAGTCTGCCGATAGCGCCATCGCCCCCGGCAGCCCCGCCAGCACCACCTCGAACGGTGGCGGCGCATCCGTGCCATCGGGCGCAAAACGCCAGGCCACATCCAACTTGCGCTCGGCAATATCCATCAATCCGGAAAGCACGGTTTCCACCCCCTCTTGCCGCCAGCGCAGCGGTGCGCTCTCCAGCAGCCCATCGGCCAGCTTCAGTTTTACGCGCAGCGGCCCGGGCAACGGCCATTTGCCGGAAAACAGCGCCGTGCGGGCCATCTCGTCGAACCGTGCGAATTCTTCCTGCCCGGCGATGCCACGCGCCAGCGCCACCAGCCGCTGCGGGGAAATGCCCAGCAGATGCGCGCGATGCACCCGCAACTCGCCCTCCCCACGCAATCCCGCCAGCCAACCGTTCAGCGTGGCCGAGCGTCCTTGCGCCTTCAGCACCAGTTGCGCTGTGCCTGTCAGGCGCACCGCGCCGTTCGTGGTACGCAGGATGTCCTGAAGCGGCAAATCGGCACGCAGCTCGCCATCGCTCAGCAGCGTGGCATCATCACGGCGCAGCGTGCCCTGCACGCGCAATGCCCGCCCCGCCGCTCCGGCACGGAAGACCACGTGCATCTCGCCCGCCTTGTCATTCTTCAATTCGAGCTTCGCATCCGGCAGCACCAGCCCCCAGCCGGGCAGTCGCGCCTTGTCCGCCCGCAGCACGATATCCAGCTCCCGCCCCGCCGCCATCTTGCGCCGCCAGCGCATCGGCGCATCCACCTCGCCCAGCAGAGCCGTCAGCGCCAACGCCGGATCAAGCACATCGGCCACCAGCTTCCCATGCAACAAGGGTTCAGCGTGCGCCTCTCCCACCACCGACGCCTCCGGCCAACGCAGGGAGAGTTCACCAGCAACACGGTTGTCGCCAGAGCGCAGCGCCATCTTCGACAACTTCAACACCCCCGGCGAAAACGCCAACCGCACCCCACCCTGCAGCCCCACGCCATAGGGCAGCGCCAAGTCCACCAGCCGCCGCCATGCGCCCACGTCTTCCAGCGCCAGCCTTACCCGCGCCTCACCCTGCAACGGCGGCCATGGCGAGGAGCCATCCACCGCCTCCCTCGGCAAGGCAGCCCAACCCCGCGCGGAGATTTCCGTGCCGGGCACAGCCAGTTCCAGTTCGCCCTCCATTCTGCGCACCGGCACCCCCTGCGCCCACAGCCGCATCATGCCCTTGCCGGAAGACATGTCGGCCCGCAGCCCCAGCAAACGCAGCAGCGCCGCAGCAGGCATGTCGCGCAGCTCGCCCCGCGCATGCCATTCGGCTGCGCGCCAGTTCCATGCATCCGCGCCATCCGTCGTTGCTGCTTGTGCTTCCGGCAACGCACCACGCGCGGAGAGCGACAAACGCGCCCCGCCGGCATGGCCGTCCAGCGCCACCTCCAGCCAGTGGCGGGCGGCATCCCCGCCACCATTCGCGGTGCTGCCGGCGCCAGCCTGCAACATGGCCTGCACATCCACCGCGCCCGCCGATGCCAGCCAGTCGAAACGCCCCCCGTCTCCCAGCACCCTTGGCAGCAGCCGCCGCACGGCTTCGCCATCACTACCACGCAGGCGCATTTTCAATCCGCCACGCCAACCCGTCGCCTGCCGCCGGAATTCCCCGGAGCCGCCCAATGTCAATCCGGCAACATTCGCCACCTTCAACTCACGCAGGACGATTTCGCCATCCCGCCGCAGCAACGCCAGCACCACACCGCGCCAGTCCTGTCCGGCCAGCCGCAAGTTGTCTGCTTGCAGGTGCAAATCCACCACCGCACCGCCCACCTTGACGGCCCGGCGCATGGACTGCGCCAGCATGTCCGGCAAGCCGTCCGCGCCAGCCGCGCCCAGATGCCGGTCGGTATCGAAACGTTCCGCCGCCAGCCGCAGCATGTGGCGGCGCGCGCCCTTGCCGCCATCCGCTTCATGCAACCGCCAGTCCAGCCGCAGCGTCGCATCGTCCAGCGACAGCCTGCGGCTCACCAGCCGCAGGGCCTGGTCGGTCAGATCCAGCGTGGCCAGCAGCCGCAACCTGCCGCCTCGTCCGCGCCACAACGGCGACAATGCCACGCCTGCATCCGGGGCAATGGCGCTCAGCAATGCCCGTGCATCGCCAGAGCGCGCATCCAACTCGCCGGTAAGCTGCAACAGGTCGCCACCCAGCAGATTGCCCTTGAACGACAACGACGCCTTGCCAGGCGCATCGGCCCGCAGATGGTGCACCGCCAGCAACTCCGGCGAAACCTCCGCCGACATTGCCACACGATGAAATACCCGCCCTTCCACGTGCATCTCGGTGGCCTGCAGATCCAGCTCCAGCAACAATTCCGGCGGCAGCCCGGACAACCGCCGCGCCACCGCGCCAAGATAACGCCGCAAGGCGTCAAGCCCTTCGGGAGCCCGCGCAGCGCTTACCGCCTCGTCCAGCCCCAGCAACTGGGCCAGCGGACGGTTCAACACCAACTTGCGCGCCTGCAAAAAGAGTTCGGCATTCAATACCCTGCCCAACACAATCCGCAGATTGCCACGCAGCGCATCGAACGGACTGGCCACACCCAGCCGCGGAGTTATTGCCACATCAGCCAATTCCAGCATGTCGGCATCGGCCCGCAATCTTCCGGCAATCTCCACCTGCCGCGCCGGATCCAGCGGATCGCTCCGCCCGCTGGCCAGCAGCGGCTGCAGGATCAGGTCTCCCTCCAGCCGCATCCGGCTCCCGTCATGCCGCGGCGGCAGCAATTCACCTTCCAGCCGCAACAGATGCCCACCTTCGCCTTCCGGCGGCTCCATGCGCAGCGAGATACCCAGCGGCTTGCCCGGCTCGACCACCCCGGTGGCGGCGCGCACCCGCCATGCCCGCTCCAGCATGCGCCACGCACCACTCAACCGCCATGGCCCGCGCAAGGCCGGAGCGCTCAAGGTGGCATTGATGTTGTCGATGCGCAGTTGCCGCCGCAGGCGATGGTCAGCCAGCAATATCTGTCCACCTTCCACCCGCACCGAATCGATGCGGATTCGCTCGCCGGAAAATGGCAGCCGCAGACCGCCTCGTGGCTGCAATGTCCAGTTGCCACGCCCATCGCCAAGATGCTCCAGCATCAGCACAGGTTGGCGCAATGTGATGTGCTCCACCTCCAACCGCCCCCCCAGCAGTGCCGCCAGCGACAGCCGGGCGCGCACCTCCCGCACCCGCAACAGCTCCGTGTGCCGTCCATCCGCCACCCCGGCCACGGAAACATCGCCAACCTGTGCCGCCGGCCAGGGAAACAGCGCCAGCCGCACATCACCCTCGATTCGCACCTCGCGCCCGGCCATCTCGGATGCCCAGCGCTGCAATTGCGGCTTGTAGCGGTTGAAGTCCACCAGCCACGGCAATGCCACCGCCCCTGCCGCCAGCAGGATCAGCAGAA
Organism: Alphaproteobacteria bacterium; assembly: GCA_024279045.1. Taxonomy (GTDB): domain Bacteria; phylum Pseudomonadota; class Alphaproteobacteria; order Rhizobiales; family Aestuariivirgaceae; genus Thermopetrobacter. The sequence goes on along the minus strand of JAJRRZ010000106.1, from coordinate 4,027 downwards.
CACCCAAGATGAGCAGTGGCGCGCGCCAGATGGACATGCGACAATTCCGGTGGTTTTCCTGTTGCATTCCCTATAGCAGATAAACAACATGGCAACAGCAGGGAGGCAGGCTTGAACACGCGGCCCGGCAAAGACCTGGCGCTTGCACGGCTGTCCGCAATCCTGCGCGGCGAAGCACCGCTGGTATGGTTGCTGGCGCTTGTCGTCGGCACTCTGACCGGCTACGCGGTGGTGCTGTTCCGCGCTGCCATCGGCTGGGTGCAGTGGCTGTGGCTGGAAACAACGGCGGAAAACATCGTTGCCACCAAGGCGGCCTTCTCGCACCCGCTGGTGGTATTCGCCGCGCCGGTTCTTGGCGGACTGGCGGTGGGATTGCTGCTGGTGTGGCTGGCTCCGCGGCGGCGGGCTTCCGGCGTGGCTGATGTCATCGAGGCGGCACACCTGCGCCATGGCGTGATCCGCTGGCGCGACGGGCTGGCCAGCGCCATCATCACCACCATCTCGCTGGGCAGCGGCGCATCCGCCGGGCGCGAAGGGCCGGCGGTGCACATCGGCGCAACCATTGCCAGCGTGCTGTTCCGCCCGCTGCGCAATCTTTCCGTGGCGGCACGGCGCATGCTCATCGGCGCTGGCGCGGCGGCTGCCGTGGCGGCCTCGTTCAACGCACCCATTGCCGGAGTGGTATTTGCCCACGAGGTGATTCTCGGGCATTATGCCATTTCCGCCTTCGTGCCGACGGTGCTGGCGGCGGTGATCGGCACCATCATCACCCGCATGCATGTGGGCGACTACCCGGCCTTCACCCTGCCACCCCTGGAGATCAACAGCTATCTGGAATTTCCCGCCTTTGCCGTGCTGGGGCTGCTCGCCGGACTGGTCGCGGTAGCCTTCCTGCGCGTGGCGGAAACGCTCGACATACGCGCGCGGGCCGTGCCCGTTCCGTTGTGGCTGCGCCCGGTCATCGGCGGTGTCGCCATAGGCCTGATGGCACTTGCCGTGCCGGAGATACTGGGCGTTGGCTACGAGGCCACCTCACTGGCCCTGCGCGGCAAATACGAGCTGGGCTTTCTGTTGCTACTGCTGGTGGCGAAGCTGCTGGCCACGGCCATCACCCTGGCCTCGCGTTTTGGCGGCGGGGTATTTTCGCCATCATTGTTCCTCGGCGCCATGACCGGCGGCATCGTCGGCCATGTCATGACCATGCTCGCGCCACAACTTTCCTCCGGCACGGCGGTGCATGCCGTGGTCGGCACTGCCGCAGTGGCCGGAGCTGTGCTGGGCGCACCGTTATCCACCGCACTGATTGTCTTCGAGATGATCGGCAATTACCGCATCGCCATCGCGCTTCTCATTGCCACTTCCATCGCCGCGGTGGTGATGCAGGCGCTGGCGGCGCGCAGCTTCTTTCACTGGCAACTGCAGCAACGCGGGCTGGACCTGCAAACCGGTCCGCACCGTCGCATCATGCACACCATGACGGTGGCCGATTTCATGACCCCGCGCGAAAAGGGCACACCCCGCAAGGTCCAGCCACCATTCGACAAACGCCCGACACTGTCGCAAACCGATACGCTGGAAAAGGCCCTGCGCACTTTCAACAGTGGCAACTATTCACGGCTGGCGGTGGTGGATTCCGGGGGAATGCTGGTTGGCTGGGCCGATTATGCCGATGCCTTGGAGACATTCAACAAGGCGATGATAGAAGCCGAACGCGAAGAACATCAGTAACCTGCACCATCCAACACACACACACACACAGCAGCTCCCGGGGCCCATCTCCTTTCACCACACCTCATGCAATGAAGGAATATTGCGGAAAACCGCCTGATATACAGCGCAAAATGCGCATGGGGAATGCTCAAGATTCGAGCCCAGGCCGATGGTCATTTATGGCGCGCTCATCCCCATCCTTCTTCTACATGCGCTACCAGGCTGCTTGCGCCACTGCATGGCTTCATGGCCGTCCATCATCAATGAGCATCTGTTCCGACGCCGCACAATAATAACGCACACCATTCTTGCGCGCGCGTTCGTCAACCTTCGCCTCCAGCCGCCGACGCTCCCGTTCGCAAACCTGCATGTCGTGTTTGGGCATGGCCAGCACCCGCTGTCTGTCCAGCGCCAGCAGATAGGCGAATTTCTTCTCCGGTCTGTCCTTGGCGGCGCCACCCTTGCGGGAACGGTGGCGATGCGGAGTGAAATGCTGAACGCCCATCACGCAGGAGCTTTCCACCACCTTGATGCCGGCCTTCACCAACACGTCAGTGAGCTGCTCCGCCCGCGCCTCGCAAGAGGATACGTCGCGAAATTCCACGAAATTCACCCCCAGCGGCCCGCTGTCTTTCAGCGTCAGCAGCACCAGCAGGATCATCGCGTCCATCTCGCCACCTCTTGTTCATGCCCACCCGCATGCCCGCCCACATCCCACCATGCCGCCCGCCTCCTGCCACGGGATCGGACAGGCACATGCGCAAGACCCGCGCCCCGGCGCCTCAACGCCCGTTTCCCGCATTGGGCACGAACAGTTGCTGCCCCTTCAGCCGATACTGGCCGATCAGCCGCTGGCCTTCCGCCCCCGTCAGCCAGTCGATGAAGGCGCGTGCCGCGCGCTCCTTCACGTGTGGATGGCGCTTCGGGTTCACCAGCATCACCCCGTATTGATTGAACAGCCGCCGATCACCTTCAACGACAATGGTCAAGTCGCCACGATTGTTGTGGGCGATCCAGGTAGCCCTGTCACTCAGCGCGCAGGCGTTCATCGCCGCGGCCATGTTCAATGTCGCGCCCATGCCGCGCCCGGCCTCGCGATACCACGTGCCGGAGGCCTGCCGCGGATCGATACCGGCAGCCTTCCACAGTACCATCTCCTTCTTGTGGGTGCCGGAATCATCCCCGCGCGAGACGAACGGCGTGCGCGTCTCGGCAATGCGCCGCAGCGCTGCCGCTGCATCCTTCATGCCCTTGATGCCGGCGGGGTCGCTCTTCGGACAGACAATGACGAAATCGTTGTACATGACGTCGCGCCGGTCCACGCCGAAACCCTTGCGGATGAACTCCTCTTCCGCCGCACGCGCATGCACCAGCACCACATCGCCATCGCCACGCGCGGCATTCTTCAGCGCCTGGCCGGTACCCACCGCCACCACTTTCACCCTTATGCCCGTCTTTTCGGCAAACTTCGGCAACAACCAGTCCAGCAGCCCGGAGTTCTGCGTGGAAGTGGTCGATTGCAGGATGATCGTCTCCCCGGCCCATGCCATCGGCAGACCGGCAGCAACCTGCATGAACAATGCCATTGCCGCCAGCATCATCGCACGCATGCGCCTCATGCCATCATCTCCCTGTTCTCGCCGCTGACCCTTGCCAGCACGTGCACCGCGATGTTCACCATCAGCGCTAGCAGCAGCAACACGCACCCCAGCGCCACCGCCAGCGCCAGATTGCCACGCGAGGTTTCCAGGGCGATGGCCGTGGTCATCACCCGCGTGGCATGATTGATGTTGCCGCCGACGATCATCACCGCCCCCACTTCGGCAATCGCCCGCCCGAAGGCCGCCAGCAGCACGGTGGCCAGCATGAACCGCGCCTCGAACAGCATGGTGCCGATCAGGCGGAACCCACGCACCTGCAACGAGCGCATCAGCTCCGCGTATTCCTGCCACATCTGGGCAATGACCCGTTGTGTCAGCGCCACCACAATGGGCAAAACCAGCAGTGTCTGGGCGATGATCATCGCCGTCGGCGTATACAGCAACCCCAACACCCCCAGCGGCCCGGAGCGCGACAGCATCAGATACACCACCAGCCCCAGCAGCACTGGCGGCATGCCCATCAGCGCGCTGGTGATGATGCTCAGCATCTGCCTGCCGGGAAAACGCCACAGCGCCAGCGCCGCCCCCAGCGGCAGGCCAATGATGGCCGCCAGCGCCAGCGCCGTCAGCGATACCCGCAGCGACAGCAGCACAATCTCCACCACGTCGGCATCCAGCCGCGCCAGCATGGCGAAGGCCTCGACAAACGCCTGTGT
>JAJRRZ010000105.1 GCA_024279045.1 Alphaproteobacteria bacterium | reverse complement strand
GCCGTTACCGGCGAGGCGCTGCCCACCTACGGCACGCAGGTGCTGATGAACGTCATCAACGAGATCGGCGCGCTGCCCACGCGCAACGCGCGCGATGTGCAGTTCGAGGGAGCGAACGAGATTTCCGGCGAGGCGATGCATCGCCCGCGGCGCTCCGATGGCAAGCCCAACCTGGTTACCAATCAGGGCTGCTTCGGCTGCACCATCGCCTGCGGGCGGGTGTCGAAGATCGATCCGACGCATTTCAGCGTGAAGGACAAGCCGCAGTATCACATCGCCTCCGGTGGTGTGGAATACGAAAACGCCTGGTCGTTGGGCGCGGATTGCGGCGTGGATGACCTGGAGGCGCTGACCTATTGCAACTACCGCTGCAACGAGCATGCGCTGGATCCCATCTCGGTCGGCGCGACGGTAGCGGCGGCGATGGAGCTGTTCGAGGAAGGGGTGATCGACAGCGAAACCACCGGCGGCATCGAGCTGAAGTTCGGCTCGGCGGAAGCGTTGTGCGCGGCGGTGGATGCCATTTGCGAGGGCACGGACTTCGGCAGGGACCTGGCCATGGGCTCGAAGCGCCTGTGCGAGAAATACGGGCGCCCGGAGCTGTCGATGACGGTGAAGGGGCAGGAGTTCCCGGCCTATGATCCGCGCGGCATTCAGGGCATGGGGCTGACCTATGCCACCTCCAACCGCGGGGCGTGCCACTTGCGCTCCTACACGGTGGCCTCGGAGGTGCTGGGCATTCCGGAAAAGACCGATCCGCTGACCACCGATGGCAAGGCGGCGCTGGTGAAGGCCTTTCAGGACGCCACCGCGGCGGTGGATTCCTCCGGGCTGTGCATCTTCACCACCTTTGCCTGGACGCTGGAGGATATCGCGCCGCAGATCGACGCGGCCTGTGAGGGCGAGTGGACGGTGGAGAAGCTGCTGGAGGTGGGCGAGCGCATCTGGAACCTGGAGCGCAAGTTCAACCTTGATGCCGGCATCGGCCCGGAAGAGGACACGCTGCCGAAGCGCATCCTGAAGGATGCGGCGAAGACCGGCCCGGCCAAGGGGCTGGTGAACGGGTTGGACAAGATGCTGCCCGAATACTACGAGCTGCGCGGCTGGACAGCGGACGGCAAGCCGACGCCGGAAACCCTGCAACGCTTCGGCCTGGCCTGACACGCCATGTGCAAATGCCCGCAAGCCATTGAGCCTGCGGGCATTTATGGTTGTGCTGAAAGTCCTGGATCAGGTCGCTTCACAGCGAGGTGGAGGCGGCGGCGATGATGGCAGAGGAAGGCCCGGAGATGGCTGCATGCAGGACGGGAGGTATCCTGCCCGGGTCTGGCGTGGGACAGGCTCAGGTCTTGTTCGACCTGCCCTGCTGGCGTTCGACATATTCGCGCAGGGCGGCATTGATGCGTGTTTGCCAGCCACGCCCGCCAGCGCGGAAGAAGTCGATGATGTCGGGATCCAGCCGCAGGGTGAGCTGCACCTTGCGTGGCTTGCGGCGGCTGCGGCGGAAGGCTTGCACCAGATCGGGCATCACTTCCGCTGCCGGCCTGAAAGCCACCAGTTCCGCTTCACCGAGGGGCGGGTTGTCCGGGTCGGTGCGCGCGGCGCGGGTGATGCGCCGGTCTTCCGCCGGGGAAACCTCAGCGATGTGGTGTTTCGTGCCAGGCATTGCGTTCTCTCCGGTTGGCCTTGCGCAGACTGATGACACGCACCCGCCCGCCCTGTCTGGCAAAGACAAGCACGTGCAGGCGCGCACCAATGGGAGCAATGGCAATCCAGCGTTTTTCGCCATAGTTGCGGCGCGTGTCCTGCCAGATAATGGCGCGCTCCCAGTCGAATGCCGCAACAGCCTCGAACGGAACTCCATGCTTGGTCAGGTTGGTTCTGGCTTTGCTTGGGTCCCATTCGTAGTCCATGGTTCGAAACTGTAGCTACAATTGAGGCTGGCGTCAAAGCCGGCATGTCAGACGGTGTTCAGGGAGGAGGCATGATCATGCGGCATGTGATCATCGGTGCGGGGCCGGCGGGGGTGCGGGCGGCGGAGATGTTGCGGCGCATGGATGCCGGCGCCGACATCACGCTGGTGGATGGCGAGGGCGAGGCGCCTTATTCGCGCATGGCCATTCCCTATCTGCTGGAAGGCAAGATCGACGAGCAGGGCACGTGGCTGCATCGCCCGCTGGAATATTATAGCGGGCAGCGCATTGCCGTGGTGCGCGGGCGAGCGAGGCGGCTGAACGCCGCGGCGAAGCGCGTGGAGCTGGAAGACGGCACGGAGCTGGACTACGATCGGCTGCTGGTGGCCACCGGGGCGCGGCCCGTGAAGCCGCCGGTGGAGGGGCTGGATGGCCCGCGGGTGCGCCACTGCTGGACGCTGGCCGATGCCCGCGCCATTGCCGAACATGCCCGCAAGGGGGCGGAAGTGGTGCTGATGGGCGCGGGCTTCATCGGCTGCATCATTCTGGAATCGCTGTTGCGGCGCGGCGTGAAGCTCACGGTGGTGGAGGTGGAAGACCGCATGGTGCCGCGCATGCTCGACGAGGTGGCCGGCGGCATGTTGCAGCGCTGGTGCGAGCGGGCGGGGGCGCGGGTGCGCACCTCCACGGCGGTGGAAGCGGTGGAAGAGGCTGGCGAGAAGCTGGCGGTGAAGCTCTCCGATGGCGATGTGGTGATGGCCGATCTGCTGGTGGTGGCCACCGGTGTTACGCCGAACATCGAGTTCATGGAGGGCACCGGCGTGGAGCAGCGTGCGGGCATCATCGTCAATGCGCGCATGGAAACCTCGCTGCCCGATGTGTGGGCCGGTGGCGACTGCGCGGAAGGCTGCGATTTCTCCACTGGCGATTTCTCCACGCTTGCCATTCAGCCGGTGGCGGTGGAACAGGCCGTGGTGGCGGCGAAGAACATGGCCGGGGGTGATGCGGAATATCACTGCGCGCTGCCGATGAACGTGCTGGACACGGCGGGG
>JAJRRZ010000006.1 GCA_024279045.1 Alphaproteobacteria bacterium | reverse complement strand
GCCAGCCGCGTGCGTTTTTCGCCCGCCAACCGTAGCAGGGCGGCATTCAGCCGGTGTGCGGCATGGTCCAGCCGCTGCCGCGCCAGGGCCAGAATGTCTTCCGGCTTCGGCAGGGCGCGGGCCGCGGCCAGCAGGCGCTGGCCTCGGTGCTGTTGCAGGTTGGCCATGCTCCGCGTCAGCCGCGCGGCCAGCTCGTGCAGCCAGGCCAGCAGCTCCGCACGCACCGGCACGGCCATCTCGGCGGCTGCGGTGGGGGTGGGGGCGCGCTTGTCCGCCGCGTGATCGATGAGCGTGGTGTCCGTCTCGTGGCCGACGGCGGAGATCAGCGGAATGGTGGAAGCCGCCGCAGCGCGCGCGACGATTTCCTCGTTGAATCCCCACAGGTCTTCCAGTGAGCCGCCACCACGCGCGACGATCAGCACATCCGGGCGCGGCACTGGGCCGGAGCCGTCCGCCGGCAGGGCGTTGAACCCGGCAATGGCGCGCGCCACTTCCGACGCGCAGGTCTCGCCCTGCACGCGCACCGGCCAGACGAGAACATGGCGCGGAAAACGATCGGCCAGCCGGTGCAGGATGTCGCGGATGACCGCGCCTGTGGGCGAGGTGATCACCCCGATTATCCGCGGCAGCCAAGGCAGCGGCTTCTTGCGCGCTTCGTCGAACAGACCCTCCGCCGCCAGTTTCCGACGGCGCTCCTCCAGCAGCGCCATCAGCGCGCCGATGCCCGCCGGCTCCAGCCGCTCGATGACGAGCTGGTATTTCGATTGTCCGGCATAGGTGGTGATGCGCCCGGTGGCGACCACCTCCAGGCCCTGTTCGGGCAGCATCTTCAGCCGTGCCGCAGTGCCCTTCCAGATGACCGCGGCAAGCACCGCGCGCTCGTCCTTCAGGTCGAGATAGATGTGCCCCGACGCTGGGCGCGAGACGCGGCCCACCTCGCCGCGCACGCGCACATGGCCGAACGTGTCTTCCATGGTGCGCTTGATGGCGCCGGAGATTTCCGAGACGGAATATTCCACTACGTTGCCCAACCCCGGTGCGGCGCGGGCCGGGGCAGGGGATGTCGTGCCGGCCATTGGCGACGCGCTGGCCGGGGCAGGGGGCACGGCGACGGTTTCAATGATTTCGCCGGTTACCGGGTCGAACAGGGGAATGTCGTCCTTGCCGCTCATGATGGCTCCGGCTTGGTGGTGGCGTTGTCCGAAGAGGCAGTAGCCTGCGCGCGCGCCAGCCTGCGCCAGCTCTTCCAGGCCAGCGGCAGCGCCGCGACATAGGCAATCACCGCCAATGTCATCATGTGCCAGGGAAAGGCGATCAGCAACACCAGTGAGAACACCAGCCCGGCCAGCAGCGGCAGCACCCATTCACGCGGAATGCGGCGGGTCAATTTCTTGCCGGAGAAGGTCGGCAGGCGCGAGATCATGCCCAGCGCCACCAGCCCCACCCACGCCAGCACCACCGGCGCGATGGCCGCACCATCATCGATCAGTCCGAGAAAGCCGACGAACATCGGCGAGATGGCCAGCAGCGCCCCCGCCGGGGCGGGAATGCCGATGAAGAAGGCCTTGTGCCACTCAGGTCTGTCGTCGTCTTCCAGCATCGCGTTGAAACGCGCCAGCCGCAACGCGCAGGCGATCACCAGCGCCAGCGCTACCACCCAGCCGAGGTTGTTCAGCGCGTGCAGCGACCACAGGTATATCAGCATCGCCGGAGCGACGCCGAAATTGACGAAATCGGCCAGCGAATCCAGCTCCGCGCCGAAGCGCGAGGTGCCCTTCAGCAGCCGCGCCAGCCGCCCGTCGATAGCATCGAGCACGGCAGCGAGAATGATGGCCCCCACGGCCAGCTCGTGGCGCCCGTCGATGCCCAGCTTGATGGCCGTAACCCCGGCACACACCGCCAGCAGGGTAACGAGATTGGGCAGCAGGAAGCGTGGCGAGATCATGCGCAGCCGCCGCCGCGCCCGTTTGCGTCGCGAGCCGCGCCGCGCGGGCGCATCGAACGGCTGCGCCTCGTCAAAGATGTCCCGTGGCTCCGGCGTGTTCATGATGGTCGTGCCTGTCTGCCTGTTGCGGTGCTGTTTCATGCATAGCATGCCGGTGGGGAGCTGGCCAATCTAGGGTCTGGACTCAATACCCGAGCACTCCCCATGGGCATTTTGGCTGCATATCAGACGGTTTTTCGTTCTTGCCAATAGCTCCACTATTGCCTGCGAACGAAAAACCGCTGCCATTTTGCCAAAATACCCATGAGAAGCACTCATTTATTGAGACCAGACCCTGGCGCCGCGTGCCATCGCCGGCATGCTCACCACGAGCCGGTGTTGGGCATGCTGGCCCATGGTTCGCGCGGGGGCAGGGGCTCGCCCTTCTGCAGCAGTTCGATGGAGATGCCGTCGGGCGACTTCACGAAGGCCATGCGCCCGTCGCGTGGCGGGCGATTGATGACCACGCCACCGTCCATGAGCCGCTGACAGGTTTCGTAGATGTCGTTGACCGCAAAGGCGATGTGGCCGAAGTTGCGGCAACCCTGTGTATATTCGTGTTCGTCCCAGTTGTAAGTGAGTTCCAGTTCCACGTCGGGATTTTCCGGCGCGGCAAGGAAAATCAGCGTGTATCGCCCTTTCTCGTTGTCCTTGCGGCGGGTTTCCCGCAGACCCAGCAGATCGCAGTAGAAATGCAACGACTTGTCGATGTCGCCGATGCGCACCATGGTGTGCAGAAAGCGCATGGGGTTTTCCTTTCTCGATGACTGTTGCCTGGCGCCGGCGTGGCGTTCACACGGCGATGTTGTCAATCAGCCGGACATCATCCAGACGCGCCGCCGCCAGCAGGCGAATCGGCTCGCTGGCCTGATCCTTCACCGGCTGCAAGGTCTCGGCGTTGCGGGCGGCGAAGTAATCCACCTCGAAGCCCGCCTCGTGCAGCGCCCGTGCGCCATCGAATGCGGCGGCCTCCACCGAGGTTCCGGCACGGATGCGCTGCGCGGCGCTCTGTAATTCGGCATGAATGCGCGGCGCCAGCGCCCGTTGATCCTCGGAAAGATAGGCATTGCGCGAGGACATCGCCAGCCCGTCCTTCTCGCGCATGGTGGGAACGGCCACGATTTCCACCGGCAGATCGAGATCGCGCGTCATGCGGCGGACGACCTGCAGTTGCTGGTAATCCTTCTCGCCGAAGGCTGCCACGTGGCAACCCGTCTGGCAGAACAATTTGGCCACCACCGTGGCGACACCATCGAAATGGCCGGGGCGATGGGCATCCTCCAGGCCGGCATTGGCCGGACCGCCTGTGCGCACGGTGGTGGCGAAGCCCGCGGGATACATTTCCTCCGGGGTCGGCAGCCAGGCCAGATCAACCCCCGCCGCACGCAGCTTTTCCAGGTCTGCCTTTTCCCGGCGGGGGTAGCGGTCGAAGTCTTCGCCCTCACCGAATTGCATCGGATTGACGAAAATCGAGGCAATGATCACGTCGGCCTTGTCGCGCAAGGCCTCGATCAGCGCCAGATGCCCGGCATGCAGTGCTCCCATTGTCGGCGCCAGGCCGATGATGTGGCCGAGCTTGCGCCAGGCATCGGCATGCAGGCGCAACTCGTCCACGGTGCGGGCAATTTCCATCTTGTGCATGGATGGCCCCTGCGGATGCGGTTGATTGCGATTCTCTCCCCACGGGATATTGATATCATATGTCAGGAATCTCGCTCAAGTGCTTGCTAGCCCTGCGAAATATGATGCCGGCCTGCAACCATTCCAAACCTTGGCGCGAAACCGTGGTGGCATCATGCCTGCCTTTCAGGGAGTGGCTTGTTCCATCATGGCCAGATCCTGCTTCAACAGGGTGTGGATGATGGCATCCTCCATGGCGCGGAAGGAGGCATCGATGATGTTGGGTGAGACGCCGACGGTGAAAAAGGTGGATGCATTGCCGTTGTTGCGCCACTCGATGAGCACGCGGGTGGTGGCGGCGGTGCCGGCGTTGACGATGCGCACCTTGTAGTCCACCAGCTCCAGCTTGCGCAGGCGTTCCGAGTATGGCCCCAGATCCTTGCGCAGGGCCTGATCGAGCGCATGCACCGGCCCGTTGCCCTCGGCCACCGACATGTATGTCTGGCCATTGATGGAAACCTTGACGATGGCCTCCGCCTGGGTGATGCGCTCGCCCTTGGCGTTGTAGCGGCGCTCGACCAGCACCTTGAAGCTTTCCACGTCGAAGTAGTCCTTCACCAGCCCCAGCTTGCGGCGCGCCAGCAGTTCCAGCGAGGCCTCTGCCGTGTCATAGGCAAACCCTTGCGCCTCGCGCTGCTTGATCTCGGCCAGCAGCTCCGGCAGGCGCGCATCGTTCTTGTCGATGTCCAGGCCGTAACGCCTCAGTTGCGCCAGCAGGTTCGACTTGCCGGCCTGGTCGGACACCAGCACACGACGGGTGTTGCCCACCGACTCCGGCGGGACGTGCTCGTAGGTGTCCGGGCTTTTCAGGATGGCCGAGGCATGAATGCCCGCCTTGGTGGCGAATGCGCTGGTGCCCACGTAGGGGGCCTGCTCTTCCGGCGGGCGGTTGAGCAGTTCGTTGAAGGCGCGGCTGACACGGGTGAGTTTTTCCAGCGCGCCGGGTTTCAGTCCCAACTCGAAGCGTTCCGCATAGGCGGGTTTGAGCGCCAGGGTGGGGATCATCGTGATCAGGTTGGCATTGCCGCAGCGCTCACCGATGCCGTTGAGCGTGCCCTGGATCATCCGTGCGCCGGCGCGCACCGCGGCCAGCGAGTTGGCCACCGCCATGCCGGTGTCGTCGTGGCAGTGAATGCCCAGCATCTCGCCAGCGAAACGCTTGGCCACCGTGGTGGTGATTTCCTCGATCTCTTCGGGCAGCGTGCCGCCGTTGGTATCGCACAGCACGGCCCAGCGCGCGCCTGATTGCAGCGCCGTTTCCACGCATTGCAGGGCGTAATCGGGGTTGGCCTTGTAGCCGTCGAAGAAATGCTCCAGATCCACCAGTGCCTCGCGCCCGGCGGCGCTGGCGGCGGCGACGGAATCGCGGATGCAGGCGAGGTTTTCTTCCAGCTCGCAGCCCAGCGCCAGCTTCACGTGATAGTCCCAGCCCTTCGCGACGAAGCAGATGGCATCGGCGCTGGCCTGAAGCAGTGCGCGCAGGCCCGGATCATTGTCCGCCGAACGGCCCGGGCGGCGCGTCATTCCGAAGGCGGTGAAGGTGGCATCAAGCTTCGGCGGCGCTTCGAAGAAGGTGGTGTCGGTGGGGTTGGCGCCGGGGTAGCCACCCTCGATGTAGTCGATGCCGAGATCGTCGAGCATGCGCGCGATGCTTTTCTTCTCTTCCACGGAGAAGTCGATGCCCGGTGTCTGCTGCCCGTCGCGCAGCGTGGTGTCGAACAGGTAGAGCCGCTCTTTCATGGCCTTGTGTGCCCTTGTTGGCAAAATGATTCCATTATGGCCGCCAGGCGAGTCGCGGGCGTGATGCGGGCGGCTGCGGGCGCGGCGCTCAGCCGAAAACGCCGGCCCACCACATCACGCCCACGGTAATTGCCACCACCAACGCCATCTTGGCGGCAAAGCCGTAGATCAGCCATTTCGGCAGGCCGGCATCCGGGTACGGGCCTTGCGGGTTGCTGACCGGCTCCCGGGATGCTTCCGGCTGTGGATTGTCTTGTCGGGTCATCGCTTGATCTCCCATGTGGTGCCTTGCGGGGAATCCTTCAGGATAATGCCGCGCGCGGCCAGCTCGTCGCGGATGCGGTCGGCCTCGGCAAAGTCCTTGTTCTTGCGGGCCTCGGCGCGCGCGGCGATGAGCCGCTCGATCTCCGCTTCGTCCACTTCCACTTCTGGCGCGGTGCTGGCGAACCATTCTTCCGCCGTAACAGGCAGCAGGCCCATCAGGTTGGCCGAGGCCTTCAGTTCCGCTGCCTTGCCCTCGCGGGCGAGGCGGTGCAGTTCGGCGATGGCCTTCGGCGTGTTGAGGTCGTCGCACAGGGCGGCGAGCACCGCCTCGTTCGGCTGATCCGCTGCCTCGGCCTCGCCAGCGGCGCGGTAGAGCTTGTCGAGCACCTTGCGGCTTTCCTCCAGCCCCTTGCGCGTCCAGTCCAGTGGCGCGCGGTAGTGTGTGCGCAGCATGTTCAGCCGCAGCACCTCGCCGGGCCATTCTTCCAGCAGCTCGTGGATGGTGATGAAGTTGCCCAGCGACTTGGACATCTTCTCGCCCTCCACCTGCAGGAAGCCGTTGTGCATCCAGTATTTCGCCATGAACGGGGTGTTCAGCGCGCAGGTGCTCTGGGCGATCTCGTTCTCGTGGTGGGGGAACTGCAAATCGATGCCGCCGCCGTGAATGTCGAAGGTCTCGCCCAGATGCCTGAAGCTCATGGCCGAGCATTCGATGTGCCAGCCGGGCCGCCCCGGGCCCCACGGGCTGTCCCAGGCCGGCTCACCGTCTTTCGACGGTTTCCACAGCACGAAGTCGGCAGGGTTCTTCTTGTAGGGCGCCACCTCCACCCGCGCGCCGGCGATCATCTCCTCCAGCGAGCGTTTTGAGAGAATGCCGTAGTCGGCATCCGCGGAGACATCGAACAGCACATGGCCCTCCGCCACGTAGGCGCAGCCGTGTTCGATGAGCTTCTCGATGAGCTGCTGCATCTCCGCGATGTGCTGCGTGGCGCGCGGCTCCACGGAAGGCGGCAGCACGTTCAGCGCGACGATGTCTTCATGAAACTGGGCAATGGTGCGTGCGGTGATCTCGTCGATGGGCACGCCCTGCGCCGCGGCGCGGGCGTTGATCTTGTCGTCCACGTCGGTGATGTTGCGCACGTATTTCACGTGCTGCTCACCGTAGAGATGGCGCAGCAGGCGGAACAGCACATCGAAGACGATGATGGGCCGGGCATTGCCGATGTGCGCGTAGTCATAAACCGTCGGCCCGCAGACATACATGCGCACCAGCGAGCTATCCAGTGGCTCGAAGGGCTCCTTGCGGCGGGAGAGGGAGTTGTGGATTGTCAGCTGCATGTGCTCACTCATGACATGGCGTGTTTCACCCCGGCCCGGGGGCGTGCCTGTCATGGAAGCGATGGTGGGGATGAGGCATGCGAACCCGGGCCAGTATTGTGCTACTGGCCGATAATGATGAAGATCGCGCAAATGTGCCGGTTCACGGTTCGCATGGTTGCCGATATGCGCCGTTGGCGGGCGATGTGTCAAGAGGTGTGTTGCCTGCGCCCAGGGCATGCCATGTGGCATCAATGGACGTTACATGCGTGTGGCAATGTCTCCTTTTGCGTCCATGCCCGGGCTTGATCCGTGCGTCCAGAGTGGCAGACGCTTGAACCCGCCATAACCCGCCATTCCGCGCTGCCGGGTCAAGCCCGGCGATGAGGAACAGGGAGAGCATTTTGTCAAGCCGCACGTCGCAAATGTCCGTCGCAACTGTCCCGAATGCGATTGCCCTGTGCCTGCGCCACCTGCCGGAGAAGATTTCGCCATATTGCGCAAGATTTGCCACCCGGCCAAGATTTTTCCTTGCGACTTGTGGCAGTGTTCGCCAATGATGGCGCAGGGCGCGGAACCGTCGTTATCAGGAAAAACAGGCCCACATGAGTGATGACAAGCGGGACACCCCTTTGCTGAACAGGATCCACACGCCGGAGGATCTGCGGCGGTTGCGGCCTGCGCAATTGCCACGCCTGGCCGACGAACTGCGCCGTGAATTGATTGCCACGGCATCGGAAACCGG
>JAJRRZ010000104.1 GCA_024279045.1 Alphaproteobacteria bacterium | reverse complement strand
GGGCATTTTGGCAAAATAGCAGCGGTTTTTCGTTCGCAGGCAATAGTGGAGCTATTGGCAAGAACGAAAAACCGTCTGATATGAAGCCAAAATGCACATGGGGAGTGCTCAGGTATTGAGTCCAGACCCTAGGCTCAGGACCCATAAAGAGGCATGCCAGATGTGGCGTTCAGGCGAAATATCAGCGCTCTTGCGCCCGCAGGTAATACCTGAAGGTATTTCCAAGGGTGCAAGGGCACTGAGATGAAGCATGAACGCCACAGATGGCGTGAAAATTTATGGGGCCTGAGCCTGCCCCTTTTCCTCGTGTGGAGAACCTGCGAAGGCGCAAACCGGCCATTCTTCACAGCCACGGAAATCTTTCCGTGTAGGCCCGTTCGAAATCCTTGATGATATCGTCCTTGCGCAGCGTCAGGCCGATGTCGTCCAGCCCTTCCATCAGACAGTGCTTGCGGAACGGGTCGATGTCGAAGTGATAGACGGAATCATCCGGCGCCTGCACTTCCTGCGCTTCCAGGTCGACGACAAACACCGCGCCAGGCTTTTCCGTGGCCACCTTCATCAGGTGCTCCACTTCCCCCTCGCTCAGTCGCACCGGCAGCATGCCGTTCTGGAAGCAGTTGTTGAAGAAGATGTCGGCAAAGCTCGGCGCAATGATCACCTCGATGCCGTAGTCCTTCAGCGCCCACGGCGCATGCTCGCGCGAAGAGCCGCAGCCGAAGTTGTCGCCGGCAATGAGGATGGTGGCATCGCGGTAGGCATCCTGGTTCAGCACGAAGTCGGGGTTTTCGTTGCCCTGCTCGTCGTAGCGCATTTCGTGAAACAGCGCCTTGCCCAGCCCGGAGCGCTTGATCGTCTTCAGGAACTGCTTGGGGATGATCATGTCGGTGTCGATGTTCACCAGCGGCAACGGCGCCGCCACACCTTCCACCCGTTTGAATTTTTCCATCTCTTCGTTTCCCGCACAGAGAACAGAGAATTGAACATGCTCCCACCATGTCATGCCCGGGCTTGACCCGAACATTCAGGGCAGCAGGCTCATGCACTCGAAACTCCGGATTGCCGGGCCAGCCCCGGCAATGACGATATTCCATCGACAGGGATGCCACGTTGCATGCCCGCCCCGTTTCTGCGGCTTCCACAGGGGCAAGTCAAGCACCTGTTTCGCCACGCACGGCACTGCCCTACACTGCCCGGCATGAGCCAGACGATTCGCATCATCGGCATCGACCCGGGGCTGAACCACACCGGCTGGGGCGTCATCGACAGCATCGGCACGCGCCTGCTGGCGGTGGCCTGCGGCGTCATCGATACCGATGCACGCCAGCCGCTGGCCACGCGCCTGCTGCACATTCACGAGGAGCTGCGCGCCATCCTCGCCGAACACGCCCCGCGGGAGGGGGCCATCGAGGAGACCTTCGTCAACCGCGACGCCCGCGCCACGCTGAAGCTGGGCCATGCCCGCGGCGCGGCCATGCTGGCGCTGGCCTCCGCCGGGCTGGCAGTGGCCGAATACGCACCCAACAAGGTGAAGAAGACAGTCGTCGGTACCGGTCATGCCGACAAGCGCCAGATCGCCCACATGGTGCGCATGCTGCTGCCGCGCGCCAACCCGCCGGGGCCGGACGCAGCGGATGCCCTGGCCGTGGCCATCTGCCACGCGCATCACCGCAATGCCACCATCCTTGCCGGGAGGATGGCCCCATGAACATGATCGCCAAGCTGAAAGGCCGGGTGGACTCGCGCGGCGCGGACTGGATCATCATCGATGTCGGCGGTGTCGGCTACCTGGCCGAATGCTCCGCCCGCACCCTGCAGCAACTGCCCATGCCGGGCGAGGCGGCGGAGCTGTTCACCCGCATGCTGGTCAGCGAAAGCGCCATCCGCCTGGTGGGCTTCGCCGAGGAAGCCGAGCGCGACTGGTTCGACGTGCTCTCCGAGGTGCAGGGCGTCGGCGCGAAGGTGGCGCTGGCACTGCTCTCCACCCTGTCGCCGAAGGAGCTTTCCGTGGCGCTGGCCAGTGGCGATGCCGCCATGCTGTCCCGCGCGAAGGGCGTCGGGCCGAAGCTGGCGCGCCGCCTGTGCACCGAGCTGAAGGACAAGGCCTTGAGCATCGGCACCGGCCACCTGGACATCTCCGCCGACGGCATGGCCGCCGCCACCGGTGCGGCAGCCGCCGCCACCTCGCAAAACGCGGCGGATGCCGTCTCCGCTCTGGTCAACCTCGGCTACGGGCAGGCACAGGCCAGCGCGGCGGTGGCCCACGCCATGAAGGAAGCGGGCGATGACGCCGCCACCGCCGAACTCATCCGCCTGGCCCTGAAGCAACTTTCGCAATGAGCATTGCCGCTGGTATAAGCAGCGCAGGCAGCGACAGACCGAATCGCCAGAAAGGCCGCAGCATCCGTGTCTGACGATCGCATCATCACCGGCCAGCGCCGTGCCGAGGACGACGAGGTGGAGGGCCACATCCGCCCGCAGGTGCTGGACGACTTCATCGGCCAGCGCCGGGTGAAGGACAATCTCGCCGTGTTCATCGCCGCGGCACGCGAGCGGTGCGAGGCGCTCGACCACGTGCTGTTCGCCGGGCCACCGGGCCTGGGCAAGACGACACTGGCGCAGATCGTCGCGCGCGAGCTGGGGGTGAACTTCCGCGCCACCGCCGGGCCGGTTATCGCCAAGGCGGGCGACCTCGCCGCCCTGCTGACCAACCTGGAAGAGCGCGATGTGCTGTTCATCGACGAGATCCACCGCCTCAACCCGGCGGTGGAAGAGGTGCTCTACCCGGCAATGGAGGATTTCCAGCTCGACCTGATCATCGGCGAAGGCCCCGCCGCGCGCTCCGTGCGCATCGATCTGGCGCGCTTCACCCTCATCGGCGCCACCACCCGCACCGGCCTGCTCACCACGCCGCTGCGCGACCGCTTCGGCATTCCGCTGCGCCTGCAATATTACGAGGAAGACGAGCTGCTGCAGATCGTCGAGCGCAATGCCCGCATCCTGGGGCTGAACCTGGCCCGCGACGGGGCGCTGGAAATCGCCCGCCGCTCGCGCGGCACGCCACGCATTGCCGGGCGGCTGCTGCGCCGCGTGCGCGACTTTGCCGCGGTGATGAAGGCCGATATCGTCGATGCCCGCATTGCCGACAAGGCGCTGTCGGCCATGGAGGTGGACAGCATCGGCCTGGACGCCATGGACCGGCGCTATCTCTCCTGCATCGCCGAGAACTTCGGCGGCGGGCCGGTGGGCATCGAGACCATCGCCGCATCACTGTCGGAATCGCGCGACGCACTGGAAGAGGTCATCGAGCCTTACCTGATCCAGCAGGGGCTGCTGGCACGCACCCCGCGCGGGCGCGTGCTGACACCGCATGCCTTTCGCCACCTCGGCCTGATGGTGCCGCAAAAGCTGGCCGGCCAGCCCGACCTGTTCGGCGAAGCTCCCGACAACGGCGAGGCAGAGACATGAGCACCTCCCCGCCACACCAGCCAACCCCGCCAACCCCGCCAACCCCGCCACAATGGCCGCATCTGGCCGGACACATCACCGGATCGGGCGAGCATGTGCTGCCGGTGCGCGTCTATTACGAGGACACCGACGCCGGCGGCGTGGTCTATCACGCACGCTATCTGCATTTCTGCGAGCGGGCGCGCAGCGACTGGCTGCGCCTGCTGGGCATTCATCACGGAACCTTGACCGCCGATGATGGCCGCGCCCTGTATTTTGTCGTG
>JAJRRZ010000103.1 GCA_024279045.1 Alphaproteobacteria bacterium | reverse complement strand
GGCAAACACCCGGCGCATGTGATCCGAGCCGGGCTTCAGCGTGGCTTCGCGGCGGCTGAGAATGACCACCACGTGCGAGCTGTCGGTGATCTGCGGCTGATCCCAGCACAGCGGGCGCATGTCCCGGCGCAGGGCATCATCACCGATGACGAGAAACTTCCATGGCTGCAGGCCGAAGGACGAGGGCGAAATGTGCGCCGCGGCCATGATCTCGCGCAGGGTTGCATCCGGCACCTTGCGCGCCGGGTCGAACTTCTTGCAGGCATGGCGGAATTGCAAGGCATCCAGCACCGGGTTGCTCATTGGTAACTCTCCTGCTGCAAGCGACAAGTTATCGGTTTTGCTCCTGGTGATATTTGGCTATTTCAACCCCATGAACAAGACTGTTCACAAACGTGCCCATATCACCAGTGATGTAGCCGCCGCGGCAGCAGCGTTGAAGCGCGGCGGGCTGGTGGTCTTTCCCACCGAGACGGTCTATGGGCTGGGGGCGGATGCCACGTCCGATGCCGCCGTCTCGGCCATCTATGCCGCCAAGGGACGGCCTGCCACCAACCCGCTGATCATTCACCTGGCCACGGCAGAAGATACGGCGCGGCTGGTGGAGATGAACGATGCCGCGGAGCGGCTGGCGCGGGCCTTCTGGCCGGGGCCGCTGACGCTGGTGCTGCCGTATCGTCCGCAGGCGGGCGTATCGGCCCTGGCGCGCGCCGGGCTCGAAACGCTGGCGGTGCGTGTGCCGGCGCATCCGCTGGCACAGGCGCTGCTGCGTGCCTTTGACGGGCCGGTGGCTGCGCCCTCGGCCAATGTGTCGGGGCGGCTGTCGCCGACGGAGGCGGAACACGTGGCGGAAAGCCCGCTGGCGCGGCACGTGGCGGCCATTCTTGATGGCGGCGAATGCGCGGTGGGGCTGGAATCCACCATCATCGGTTTCAACGAAGCGGGAGAGCCACAATTGCTGCGCCCCGGCGGCATTGCCCGCGAGGACATCGAGGCCGTGCTTGGCCAGCCCCTGCGCGCTGCCACGACCCCGGCCAGCCAGCCCACCGCGCCGGGGCAGCTCGCGTCGCATTATGCGCCGCGCGCGAAATTGCGGCTGAACGCGCTGGCGCCAGAGGAGGGCGAGATGTATCTGGCCTTCGGGCCGGATGCTCCCATGACCACGGGCGGCAAGGCCGTGCCGGGGCTGAACCTGTCGCCGTCTGGCGATCTGGCGGAGGCGGCGGCCAACCTTTATGCCTACCTGCGCATTCTGGATGACACTGGCGTGGATACCATCGCCGTTGCCCCCATCCCGGCAACGGGGCTGGGCGAGGCCATCAACGACCGCCTGCGCCGCGCCGCCGCCCCGCGCCCGGCAAAGCAGAGATCGGCACCACAGGGAGAACAGACATGAGCGCACCACGGGCACCTGGCGATTTCGCGCCGCCTTCGGGGGAGGTGATGGCGCGGTTTGCGGCCATTGTCGGCGATGCGCGCCTCATCACCGATGAAGAGGCCATGCGCCCATACCTGCGCGAGTGGCGCGACAAATACGTGGGCCGCGCGGCGTGCGTGCTGCTGCCCGGATCGGAAGAGGAGGTTGCCGCCGTTCTGGCCGTGGCCGCCGCCAACAACGTCGCCATCGTGCCGCAAGGGGGCAACACCGGGCTGGTGGGCGGGCAGATCCCCTTCGAGGGTGGCAACGAGGTGGTGCTCTCGCTGAAGCGCCTGAACCGCATTCTTGCCATCGACGAGGTGGGCGCCACCATGACATTGCAGGCCGGCGTGGTGCTGGCCGATGCACAGGCCGCGGCGCGCGAGAAGGGCTTCGAGTTTCCCATCGATCTGGCCGCTGCCGGATCGTGCATGGTGGGCGGCAACCTGGCCACCAATGCCGGCGGGCTGAACGTCATCACCTATGGCGTGGCGCGCGAGAACTGCCTGGCCCTGCGTGCCGCCATTGCCCGCGCCGAAGCCGTTGACAACCCCGCCGCCGCGCTGCTGGGCCGCCTGTCCGCCCTGCGCAAGGACAACACCGGTTATGATCTGCGCGATGTGTTCATCGGCTCGGAGGGCACGCTGGGCATCATCACCTCGGCGGTAATGAAGCTGCACCCGGCCTTCACCGATGTCGCCCTGGCCTGGGTAGCCACGCCCTCGCCGCGGGAGGCGGTGCGGCTCATCTCCTTCATCCGCGCACGGGCTGAGCGCAGCACCATCACCGCCATGGAGATCGTCTGCCGCACCGGCATCGACTTCGCCGTGCGCCACATGGACTTGCGCGAGCCATTCGATGAACCGGCGGACTGGTATGTGCTGGTGGAACTTTCCGCGCGTGGCAAGGCGGGCACGGCCATGGCCGACATGGAACGGATACTGGAAGCGGCCTTCGAGAGCGGGCTGATCAGCGATGCCGCGCTGGCCCAGAACGCGCAGCAGCGCGAGATGTTCTGGAAGCTGCGCGAGGGCATGTCCGAGGCGCAGAAATACGAGGGCGGCTCCATCAAGAGCGACATTTCCGTGCCGGTGGCGCACATTCCGGACATGATCGAGCGCGGCATCGCCGAAGTGCTGAAGATCGTGCCCGATGCGCGCCCCGTGCCCTTCGGCCACCTGGGCGATGGCAACCTGCATTTCAACATCTCCCAGCCCGTCGACTGGAAGAAGGAGGATTTCTTGGCGCGCTGGGAGGAAATAACCACCGCCATCAACGAGGTGGCTCTGGCGCTGGGTGGTTCCATCTCCGCCGAGCATGGCATCGGGCGAATGAAACGCCACTGGATGGAACGCATCCACACAGCGGAGGAAATCGCCGCCATGCGCGCACTGAAGGCGCATTTCGACCCCGCCGGCATCATGAACCCCGGCAAGCTGCTGCCCTGATGGAGGCTGAGGGAGGGGCTATCCGGCTTTTTCCCTTTTCGGAAAATAAAATAATGCCGGACATCTCGACTTGCGCGCGCTGCTGTGGAAATATTCGAAAGCGTACATAAGTTTCATGATCGTCGGGGAGGGGACATGACCTGCCGTGTGATTGCCGGATTGTTGGCGCTGGCCTGGATTGCAGGGGTGGCGCTGTTCTTCATCAACATGAGCATGGACAATGATACGCTGGATCTGATCGTCGCGCTGGTTCTCACGCCGTTGGGGCTGCCGTGGAATCTCACGCCCATCTTCACCGGCGGATCTGACATCATGCGCATAGCTTTTGCGCTGGGCACACCACTCATCAATATCCTCATCGTCTGGGGTTTGTGTCGCGCCGTGCTGCGCCGCCTGTGTCCGCGGGGCTGCTGACCCACAGGACTTGTCAGCTTCAGGCTTGGGCTCAGGCCTCATAAAGAGGCATGGCAGATGCGTCATTTGCTTGAAAATCAGCGTTCTTTTGTTCGCTGGGAATACCTGTAGGTATTTTCAAGGGCAAAAGGGTGCTGATATGCAGCACAAATGGCTTGGGATGCCGTGCACATTTATGGGGCCTGAGCCTTCTGTATCTCACATATGCTAGGCAAGCTTTTGCACAATAGGCTGTCAGCCATTGCCGGCGCGTGCGTTGATGGCATCGTGCGCCTCGCGCACGCGGGCGGGCCAGCGGCTCTTGATGTAGGAAAGCACGGCAATGATGTCCTCGTCGGTCAGCATGCCCTTGAATCCCGGCATGGATCCACCCATGCGGATGGTGCCCTCCTTCACCATCTCAAACAGCAGTTTGTCCGGGTGGTGCCAGGTGTGGCCGCTTTCATCATGTGGCGGCGCCAGTTTGCGGTCGCCGCGCCAGCCAGCCTGCCCCTCCAGATTGGCGCCGTGGCAATTGGCGCATGCGCGGGCGTAGATATCGGCGCCACGGGCCACCAGGGATGCATTGCCGGGCTGCAAAAGGGCGGCGGAAGCCGTGCCCGGCGTGGCATTGCGCGGCGCACTACCGCCAAGCCACACCCAGCCAACCAGCAAGCCACCCCCCAGCAGGATGGTCAGGGTCAACAGGCGCGAAAGCTGCATGGTTTTCCTCCCGTGGTGTCTAGGGTCTGGTCTCAATAAATGAGTACTTCTCATGGGCATTTTGGCAAAATAGCAGCGGTTTTTCGTTCGCAGGCAATAGTGGAGCTATTGGCAAGAACGAAAAACCGTCTGATATGAAGCCAAAATGCACATGGGGAGT
>JAJRRZ010000102.1 GCA_024279045.1 Alphaproteobacteria bacterium | reverse complement strand
GGAAAAATGAAACAAAATCCCCGCTTTCCAGGCTTGAAAAGCAGCCGCCTCCAGGACTGAAGGCCACACAAGCCGCCAATCAAGCTCCCCCTGCCAGCCAGCACGGCCAAATCATGGTGTTTCCGGAAGTGTCCAACTGGCATGAGGCCAAAATGGCGATCAAGTCCTGAGTCCTGCCCCTGATGGAGATAGCGCGAAGCAACGTGGCCGTGAAGCATCAGCGCCAGGCTCAGCCCCATCAAGAGGCATGGTAGATGCGCCATTTGCTCGAAAATCAGCGTTCTTGCGCCCGCTGATAATACCTGAAGGCATTTCCATAGGTGCAAGGCCGCTGAGATGAAGCATAAACGCCACAGATGGCGTGAAAATTCATGGATCCTGAGCCTACCGCACAGCTTCCGCAGCCCGCAACTCCACCCTCACGCCAAGCCCCCCCAGCGGTGCGCGATAAAGCGACAATTCCCCATCATAGACATCCACCACGATTTCCTTCACGATGGCCAGCCCTATCCCTGTACCGGGAACATTCTCGTCCAGCCGTCCACCACGACGCAAAATGCGCTCGTAATCCTTTTCGGCCACGCCGGGGCCATCATCCTCCACGCAGATTTGCACACACCCACCTTCGGTCATGCGCGCCCGCAGCACCACGGTTGACCGCGCCCATTTGTGCGCATTTTCCAGCAGATTGCCCAACACTTCCAGCAAATCGTTACGCTCCACTCCCACGTTGACCCCGTCAGCCACATCAAGGTTGAATTTCACCACTTTCTCGCGCGGCAGACGCTGCAGCATGGCCACGACTTCGCTGGCCACTTCCCGTATCGAAGCCTGCACCATCCGCCCACGGCGAGGGCCATGAATACGCACCCGCGCCAGCTCGTGCTCCACGTGCTGCGTCAGGTTGCGCACCTGCCGACGAATTTCATCTGCCGTTTCGCCCAACCCGGCGGCAGCCACCTTGCGCGCCTGTGCCGCCAGAATGGCAAGCGGGGTTTTCAGGCCATGCGCCAGATCTCCCGCCCGGGCGCGGGCGCGTTGCACGTCCTTGCGCTGTGCTTCGAGCAGGGCATTCAACTCATCCAGCAACGGCTTCAGCTCGTCCGGCCCTTCCTCGTCCAGCCGGCTACGCCGCCCGGCGCGCACATCCGCCACCGCCCGGCGCACCTCCTGCAGTGGCCACAGGCCGATGATTACCTGAATGGCCAACGCTGTCAGCAACATCAACGCCAGCAGTGTCAGCCCCCATGTCAGTTCGCCACGAAATTCCACCACCGCCTTGTCGATTTCGGCATAATCCAGCGCTATCGTGAACACATAAGGCTTTTCACCATCACCGGCATCCAGCCACACCCGCTGCACCAGCGCGAAAAGCGCCTCCCCCTGCGGCCCTTTCAGCACATGATTCGCCAGCCCCTGGGCGTCGATGTGCAAGCCCCTCAGATCCAACTCCGAATCCCATAACGAACGCGACCGCGCCAATACCTTGCCATCGATGGCATTGACCTGCCAGTAAAGCCCTCCATAAGGCAGCCGAAAGCGCGGATCGCTCGGCTGCCCCGTCAACCGGTAGCGCCCATCGGCCTGCCGCTGGAACTGCGAGATGATCTGGACCATGTGGCGTTCCAGTTCGTCGTGCACGCGGCGCTCCACGTGCGCCTCAAACAGGTGCGTCAACTGCTGTTGCAGCACCAGCAACGCCAACACGATGATGCCCAGCACCAGCAGCACCAGCCGCAGCCGCAGCGAGCCACGCATCATCCAGCGCCGCAAGCTGCCTGACTGTCGGGCGTGCTTCTTCATGCACCCTCGTTCAACGGCTCGATGAAATACCCCTGCCCACGCCGGGTATGCAGCACTTCTGCCCCCAGCTTGCGGCGCAGACGCGCCACCAGCACATCCAGCGCATTGATGCTGCGTTCCGCCTCACCATCGTAGATGTGTTCCATCAGTTCCGTGCGTGACACCACCTCCCCGCAACGGTGCACCAGATAGTTCAGCAAGCGGTATTCCAGCGGCGAAAGTTCCAGGGGACGAGCATCGAGCAGCACACGCGCCGCCTTGGTGTCCACCTGCAAGCGGCCACAAGAGATCATGCTGTCCGCATGCCCCAGGGAGCGGCGGATCAGCGCCCGGATGCGCGCCAGCAATTCCTCCATCTCGAACGGCTTGGCCAGATAATCATCCGCTCCGGCATCCATGCCGGCCACCTTGTCCTGCCAACTGCCACGTGCAGTCAGTATCAACACGGGAAAATTGCGCCCTTCGCGCCGCCAGTTGCGCAACACGCTGAGGCCATCCAGCTTCGGCAGCCCCAGGTCCAGCACAACGGCATCATAATCTTCGGAAAACCCCCTGAAATCAGCCTCTTCTCCATCGTGCAGGCAATCCACCACATAGCCCGCATGCCGCAACGCCTGAGCGATATCCTCGCAGATGGGCAGCTCGTCTTCCACCACCAGAATGCGCATTCATCCCCCTTGCGCCGGATTATTGTCCATTATTCCAGTTGCGCAGTTTCAATCTGCCGGAAGCTGGCACAGTAACGCTGCGAACACGATTGCGCCTGTCCAGAATTCTGAAATGATAATAATAACGCCCTTTGCGGCGCCGCAACTTCACCGATAACACGCGCCCAGGCACCGAGCGTTTCACCGAGCGCATCACCACCGAGAACGGCAGCACCGCTCCTTTCAGACGAGCGCTGCGGGCGCGCTCGGCATCATTATCGCCATGGCCATATCCCCCTCCACCATGGCTTCCTCTGTCACCATCGTCATCGCCATCATCATCGCTATCATCATCACCGTCGTCATCTCCATCGTCATCACCACCACCGCCGTCATCATCACCGCCGCCATCATCGCCGCCACTGTCATCACCGCCACCATCGTCATCTGCCCACACAGGCACAACACCCATCACCCCCAATTCCATACGGAGCGAGGACAACTGCAACAGGGCCACCAGCAGCAGCAAACGGGCAATGTAGAAAAACACACGCATACGATTGTTTTTCCAGTGCAATGAACAACACCGCCCACGCCCGGCCTGCATGAGGAAAAAAGAGCCGACCGTATTTTGTGTCATGTCGAACATGACAACTGTCTTACATCAAATGCAAGAGCAACGTCATGGCGACTGCGCCATGCTTGCAGCAAGCATTGGGCGACATTCGGCACAACGACTTGTCAGCGCTTGATGACAACCAACAAGAAATGAAATCAGGAGACGAAGCAATGACAAGACTGAAAATTTTCTCTCTCACCTCGGCAATGGCACTGCTGCTGGCCGCCGGATTTGCCGGCATGAACGTGGCTCAGGCCTCGCCCGACAAATCCTACAACTTCAAGACCCGCTCCGCGGCGCAGGGGAGTTCCGGCCTTGGCCAGCGCATGAACTCTCATGACCGCGACGATCACCGCGCTGGCTATCGTGATGACGATGACAACGACGATGACAGCCATTCCGATTCCGATGATCATGACAGCATGAGTGATAACGACAATGATGGCCACGACGATGATGATGGTCATGATGACGACAATGATGGCCCTGGCGACGATGGCGGTCATGACGGAGATGATGGCGATAGCGACGACTGACGCTCACTGAAAAACGAGTTTTGTATCCGGAGTTGACATCCACGGCCAGACATCCCCCGGCAACGGATGCATCTCCGGCAAGAGGCCGGCCACCACACCCTTGCCCCCCGCCAGGCGTGGCCGGCCTCTTTCATCTGGCAACTGTATTTCTCATGCTGCCTGAGACTGCCATGTTTGCTGTTTTTTTCACAAGGCATTTGGCAAACAAGGAAATCGCAAGGCTTTGCATCGTGAAGGCGTAAAGCCTTGCGATTTTCCTCGGCCCAAAATGCCGTTGTGCCGGCGCAGCGCCGCCGCAAGCCGGCACAACGCATTATTTTCCCTGAAGATAAAGTATTTGTAGCCAACTGTGTCGGCCACAAGACTTTTCTTCACGACCAACCATGGAGTTTGCGGAGAAGTCCGCTTCAGATTGTCTGGCTCTTCAAATGCCCACGGGATGCATCAGCACCGTGCCACCGGCATAGCGGGCCTGGGTGCGCAGCTCTTCCTCGATGCGCAGAAGCTGGTTGTACTTTGCCGTGCGCTCCGCGCGCGACAGCGAGCCGGTCTTGATCTGCCCGCAACTGGTGGCCACGGCAAGGTCGGAAATGAATGTGTCTTCCGTTTCACCGGAACGGTGCGAGATGATGGCGCGATAGCCCGCCTTGTGAGCCAGATCCACCGCTTCGAATGTCTCCGACAGGGTGCCAATCTGATTGAGCTTGATGAGAATGGCATTGGCAGCGCCCATTTCGATACCATTGGCCAGGCGCTCCGGATTGGTAACGAAAAGGTCGTCGCCAACAAGCTGCACGCGGTTGCCCAGGCGCTGGGTGAGCATCACCCAGCCGTCCCAATCGTCCTCGGCCATGCCGTCTTCGATGGAAAGGATGGGATATTCATCCACCAGCTTTTCCAGATATTCCACCATGCCTGCGGCGTCCAGTTCCAGCCCCTGGCCACCGCGCGCGCCGGACATGCGATACATGCCGTCGTAGTAGAACTCAGTGGAGGCCACATCCATGGCCAGCCAGAAATCCTCACCAGGCTTGTATCCGGCCTGCTCGATGGATTGCATGATCAGGTCCAGTGCCGGACGTGTGCCGGGCAAATCCGGCGCGAAGCCGCCCTCGTCGCCGACGCTGGTGCTGTAGCCGCCCTCTTCCAGCAGCTTCTGCAGCGCATGAAACACCTCCGAGCCCATGCGGATGGCATCGGCCATGGAACCAGCCGCCACCGGCATGATCATGAATTCCTGAAAGTCGATGGCATTGTTGGCGTGCGCGCCACCGTTGATGATGTTCATCATCGGCACCGGCATCACGCGGGCCAGCACCCCGCCCATGTATGAATAAAGCGGCAGCCCCGCCGAGGCCGCCGCCGCCTTTGCCACCGCCAACGATACACCGAGAATAGCGTTGGCGCCGAGCTTGCCCTTGTTGGGCGTGCCATCGAGGTCGATCATCGCCTGGTCGATGGCTTGCTGATCGCGCGCATCCATGCCGATCACCTGCCTGGCAATGACATCATTGATATTGGCCACCGCCTTCAGCACGCCCTTGCCGCCGAAGCGATTCGCGTCGCCATCGCGCAGCTCCACGGCCTCGTGCTTGCCGGTGGAGGCGCCGGACGGCACCGAGGCGCGGCCAAAGGCTCCATCTTCGAGAATGACATCGACCTCGACGGTGGGATTGCCGCGGCTGTCGAGAATTTCACGACCCGTGATGGATTTGATGTTGCTCATGAAAAACAAGCCCCCCTGTGGGGCCCCCGATTCCAGTTCATTGTCGTCGTTTTGCGCAAGAAGCTATAACCCCGCCGCACCTCCCTGACAATGCAGCGCGATCAATAGGAGCCTTTCGCGATTGCATCGAATCGCTTCAGTAGCGCCACCAACCGCGGCAGGTCGTCGATGGGCACCATGTTGGGCCCGTCGGAGGGGGCGTTGTCGGGGTCGTCGTGTGTTTCCATGAATACCGCCGCCACCCCCACGGCCACCGCGGCGCGGGCCAGCGGTTCCACAAAACGCCTGTCGCCGCCGGAAGCGCCGCCCATGCCGCCGGGCTGCTGCACCGAATGCGTGGCATCGAACACCACCGGCGCGCCATGGGTTTTCATGTGCGCCACGCCCTTGAAGTCGTTGACCAGCGTGTTGTAGCCGAAACTGCTGCCGCGCTCGGTAATCAGTACGTTGGCGTTGCCGGAGCCGGTGATCTTGCCGATGACGGGGCCAATGTCCCACGGCGCGAGGAACTGGCCCTTCTTCACGTTTACCACCCTGCCCGTTTCAGCCGCCGCCACCAGCAGATCGGTCTGGCGGCACAGGAAGGCGGGTATCTGCAATATGTCCACCACCTCGGCCACCTTGGCGCACTGTTCCGGCCAGTGCACGTCGGTCAGCACGGGCAGGCCGAAGCGCTCGCGAATCTCGGCAAAAATGTCCAGCGCCGGCTCCAGACCGATACCCCGCGCGCTGTTCAACGAGGTGCGGTTGGCCTTGTCGAAAGACGACTTGAAAACCACCGCGATGTCTTGCGCCTGCGCCAGTTCGGCCAGGCGCTCCGCCAGCATCAGCGCATGTTCGCGCGATTCCAGCTGGCACGGCCCGGCGATGAGCGCCAGCGGCAGATCGTTGCCGAAGCGCACGTTGCCGGCCTCCACCACGGCATTGGGTTTTTCCACGGGAGCGTTCATGTTCATGCAGTGTACCTGTGCAACGCCGTTCCTGACAATGGAGGCGGAGCTGCCCCCATGAAACACGCAAAAACGCCCGCGCCGGGCGCGGGCGTCAATATCGCATTCGCGCTCAGTAGCCGGAACGCTGCGAACCGGGGCTTTCCGCCGGCGGCAGACCTTCCAGCCCCATCAGCAGCTCCTCCTCGCTCATGCGCTCGCCTTCCACCACATCCTCGGCAGATTCCTCTGCCTGCTGCTGACCTGCCAGCAGCGGCGCTTCGGAAGGCTCGGCCTCGGCCACTTCCGCGTGCTTCTGCAGCGTATGAATGAGCTGCTCCTGCAGATCTTCCGGCACG
>JAJRRZ010000101.1 GCA_024279045.1 Alphaproteobacteria bacterium | reverse complement strand
GTGCCAGATCGGGAATCGACCCTTCCTGCAGGCAAAGCAGCAAGGTTCGTGCCAGTTGTGTCGCTCCGGAAAGGGGCGAACGCGCGGGCAATCAGCCGCCGCCACGCTGGAAATGACGGCGGAAGCGGGCCAGAAAGGTGGCGCGTGCCTGCGCGGGCAGGGCAGCCATGTCCAGCTCGACGCGAGCGCGGGGCAATGTCAATGCGCCGCGGCGGAGCGGTGGCATTGACCGAAACGTGATACGGACATTGCCCGCCGGACTCTCGAGCCACCAAGCGGCCATACCCGGCATGGCATCCTGGTGAAGAGATTCCGATTCGCCGGGCAAGTTCTTCAGAAGGCGGCAGAACTCGTTCGCCGAGATGCTCATCTCTAAGGTGATGTGCGGGAGGGGGAAGGCATGGGGTGGGCTGTTTGTCGCGAGTGGTTGCATTTTTGCCGTGGCTTGCACAACAAGGGCCTTGGCATTGTATAGGGTCTGGACTCAATACTTGAGCACTCCCCATGGGCATTTTGGCTTCATATCAGACGGTTTTTCGTTCTTGCCAATAGCTCCACTATTGCCCGCGAACGAAAAACCGCTGCTATTTTGCCAAAATGCCCATGAGAAGCACTCATTTATTGAGACCAGACTAGCCGGCAATGTTCGTTCTCTCCATGTCATCAGTTCCACAATTATCGGGAAAGTGATGCCCATGTCCGGTCAAGCCATGCCTTCCACCATGGATGTGTTTCTGGCCCGCGCCTTTCGTCCCTTCTTCTTTGCTGCCGGGCTGTTTAGTGGCTTGCTGTTGCTTGCCTGGGTGCTGATGCTGGCAGGCGTATTTGCGCCGCCATCGCACCTTTCGGCACGCGACTGGCACATGCACGAGATGATCTTCGGATTTTTTACCGCCGCCATGACGGGTTTTCTGCTGACTGCCATTCCCAACTGGACAGGGCGCATGCCTATCATGGGGCGGCCACTGCTGGGGCTGTTCGGGCTGTGGCTGGCGGGCAGGGGGGCGATGTTCTTCTCCGCCGGCTTTGCGCCGCTGGCCATCTTGCTGGACATGGCTTTTCTGGCATTGCTGGCATTCCTCATCTGGCGCGAGATCATCGCTGGCGGGAACCGCCGCAATATTGTCGTGGCGGTGCTGGTCAGCGGGCTGCTGCTGGCCAATGGCCTGTTTCATGCCGAATGGGCCACGGGCGTGGCGCTGGGAGCGCTGGCGGAGCGGCTGGCGCTGGCATTGGTGGCGGGTCTGATCATGCTCATCGGTGGGCGCATCGTGCCGTCGTTCACCCGCAACTGGCTGATGAAACAAGGCATTCGTGAAGAGTCGCGGCTGCCCGCGCCGTTCGGCGGCTTCGACAAGATGGCGGTGCTGGCCGCGGCGCTGGCGCTGGCGGTATGGGTAGCGCTGCCGGACATGGTGATCACCGGCGTGCTGTTCGCCGTGTCGGCGGTGTTGCATGTGGTGCGGCTTGTGCGCTGGCAAGGCTGGCGGACAGTGCGCGAGCCGCTGGTGTGGATATTGCACGTCGGGTATCTGTGGCTGGCGGCATGGATGGCGTTGATGGGGCTGAGCATCTTCGGCTTCTGGCCGTTCACCGATGCGCTGCATGCGCTCACCGCCGGCGCCATCACCACCATGACGCTGGCGGTAATGACCCGCGCCAGCCGCGGCCACTCCGGCAGGCCGCTGACGGCGGACGGGCTGACGCTGGCCATCTACCTGCTGGCCATTGCCGGTGGTGTGGTGCGGGTGCTGGCGGCGGTGCTGCCGCCATTCATGGCCTGGCACCTTTCGGCCACCCTGGCCATTCTGGCTTTCTGGTTGTTCGCTTTCGGCTATGCACCGATGTTTTTCCGTCCGCGTCCGGATCAGTTCGCGCGCGGTTGACATTTTTCCTTTTGGAGCAGGTGCGTGAGCATTTGCCCTTGTGGCAGTCTCCTTGTTTGCATTTGACAAAAGTCAAATATGCATGTTGGCCGGCATGGCATGCGATGATGGGTGTGTGGAATATTGTCGGGAGTTCAGTATTGTGCATCATATCCGTCTTCGCCTGGCCCCTGTTCTCCTTGTTCTGGGGGTGTTTTCTGCTGTGCCGGCAAAGGCACAAGGCATCGATCTGTCGCAACTGGGCAGTATCGTGCAACAGGCCAGCAACGAGCTGGCGGTACAGATCAATTTGTCTGGCCGACAGCGCATGCTCATCCAGAAGATGAGCAAGGAAGCGCTGCTGATGGCGCTCGGTGTGCAACCAGAAAAGACGCGGGCGAAATTGCGCGCCACCATGGCGCTGTTCGAGCGTACGCTCATCAACTTGATGAAAGGCGACAAGGAACAGCATCTGCCACCAACTTCCGACGAGGCCATCCTGAAACAGTTGAACAAGGTGCTGACACTGTGGAAGGCGTTCAAACCCTATGTGGCCGCGGCGGTGGATGGATTGGCCGACGAGGCCATGCTGGAGGAAATCGCGAAGCGTAATCTGCCGCTGCTGGTGGAAATGAACAAGGCAGTGAAAATGTATGAACGCGCCTCCGGAGCGGATACGGCGGAACTGGCGGTGGTCATCAATCTGTCGGGCCGGCAGCGCATGCTGACGCAGAAAATGGCCAAGGAATATTTGTTGGCGGCGCTGGAAATTGAGCCGGAGAAGAACCGCGCAGCACTGAAGAAGACCATGGCGCTGTTCGATCGCACGCTGAAGGGCCTGCGCGATGGGGATGAGGAGCAGGAACTGCCACCAACGAAGGATCCGGCCATTCGTGCCCAACTGGACAAGGTAGTGGTGCTGTGGGATCAATACCGTACGATGCTGCAGAAGCCTGCAAAACAGTCTGATCTTTCGGCCTTGGAAGCAATGAACCTGAAAATCCTGGCGGAAATGGACCACGTGGTGAAGATGTATGAGGAGAGCTGGTGATCCCCCTGTTCACAACACTTTGCTTTCCCTGAAGGAAGGGATTTGTGGCTGGCAGAGTCTGCCACAAGGCTTTTTTCACGATTGACCACGGCGGGGCTTGTCGAACAGGCCGAATAGCGCCATGCCGGCGAAGAAGCCGCCTATGTGGGCTTCGCCGGCGATGCGATTGATGCCACCTCCCATGCCGAAGCCGATGAACGAGATGACCAGATTGATGCCGATCCATACCAGGATGAACATCCGCGGGCGGGGCAGAGTGAGGGCCTGCCAGAAGCTCAATGGGCGCACTGTGCGCATATCCCGGCGCAGGCCTGCAGTCAGCGGCAGGTTATCGGCATAGATCAGTCGTACGCTGGCCCCCATCAGGCCCGACACGCCACCTGACGCTCCCAGCAACAATGCAGCAGCTCCCCAGTGCAGAGCCATGAATGCCAGAGCGCCGGCAGCTGCCGAGAGCAGCGTCAGGGCAAGAAAGCCGCCTGGCCCCAGCCGCCGTGCCACCGGAGTGCCGAACACCAGCAACCACAGCGCGTTCATGATGACGTGCGGCCAGTTCGCATGCAGGAAGAAATGACCGAAAGGCGCGGCCAGCAGTCCTGCCAGTCCACCGGGAAACCGGCTGGCGGGAATGCCGGAAAACCAGGCATCATACAGCTCGGGAATGATGGCGAAGGTCAGCAGCAGGAAATCGTCCTGTTGCGGGGTGAGCCACAACGTACGTATCAGGTGCACCAGCACAAAGGTGGCAATCAGCGCCAGCACCAGGCCGGGCGCATTGAAGGCGGTTCGCTGCCGTTCATCGGTATCAAGCATCTGCCGGTCGCTTTCCTTTTCGGGGTCATTGCCGCTGCGTGCGCCGCCATGCTGCTGGCGGAATGAAGCGTCCGCTCCACATGCCGCGCCGCGCCGCACGCGCGGCACGTTCATCGCTCACATAGGCGCGCGAATAGCGTACGAAGGCCACCGCCCAGCCATCACGCACCATGTGCTGGCCGATGTCCTCGCCGTTGGGCAAGGTGCAGCGCGCCACCATGCGACCATGGCGATCGGTGGTGATGCGATGGCAGGTGATCTCGCGCTGCCCCACGAATTTTCGCAGGTGCGCTGTGGCGCGTTTGCCGCAGGCGTAGGATCGTCCGGATGAATCCCGGCAGGTCTGCCGGAATTCTGGGGCATCGATGCCATGCAGGCGGATATCCACCCCGCGCAGGCGCAACGAATCGCCATCGACCACTTCCGCACGTCCACGCAGGCTGGAGGCATATGCCGCGCGCTGTCGCGTGGCGCCTTGCCGAGATGATGTCCGCGGCATCCATGTAGTGGCATTCCAGCCGGTCAGCACTTCCACCTGCTGCAGCGCCTGTCGTGCCACGTTGTGCAGGTTCTCGCGCACATTGGGCGGTATGACACTGGTCAGTGGAGACAGTGCATTGAGGACGGTGGCGGGTGCCAGCAGAACAGCGCCCGCCACGAGCAACATGGCCCAGCGCAGCAACCATCGCTCCCGCTGTTTGCGGCGGCGAGGCCGGAATTTCATGAGGTCGCCCATGAACAGCACTCAGGACCCAGCTCGATGTCGCGCCACCTCATTTGTAGCGGCTGAAGATGCTTTCCAGGACGCCCAGTTCCTTGCCGGCGGCAGGGGTCTTGCGATCGTTGATGTTGACCACCTGCCCGTCCTGCAGGCCATAGACGGCAAAGCTCTTCACCAGTCCGGCCTTGTTGAAACGGATGGCCAGCACGCGGCGGTCCACCTCTTGCGGCTTCAGGAAGGCGGTCTGTTTCATGGTGCTGGAGATGTAGTAATAGCTGTCGTTGACCGTATCGATGGTGGCGGTGGTGGAGGGCGAGCCGAGCAGTGCTTCCACTTCGGCCTTGCTCATGCCCTCGCGCAATTGTTCCAGGTCGTCTTTGCGCGGCAGATAGCCGTGATGCAGCACGGTGGGCTGGCAGGCGGGCAGCAGCACCGCGGCGGAACATCCGGCCAGCGCCAGCAGCAGCCGGCGGCGGTTGGCGGAAGGGAGATTGCAGGCTGGACAGTTGCTTGCGGGTGCGCCACGTTTCATTGCTGAAGTGCTCCGGGTTCGGGTAGCTGACGAATTCGGACATTTGCAACAAGTGCAACAAGGGTGCTTGCAAGTGCATGCACCATCGCGCGGGAGAAGGCAAATGTTCGGCCAGTTGTTGCGCCGTCTGAAAGGCCGCGAAACCGATGCCGCAGCGCTCTACGCGGCGATTGTGGCGCAGGCGCGGCAACCGGCATTCTACACCACGCCGGGCGCGCCAGATACCATCATGGGCCGTTATCAGATGATTGCCCTGCATGTCATCCTCGTGCTCGACAGGTTGCTGGCGCTGCGCGAGCAGGCTGCCGCCGGTGGCGTGCCGGCGGATGAGCGCCGCGCGCGCGATCTGGCCCGCGCCCTGCAGGAGGCAATGTTCGATTCCATGGATGCCGCCCTGCGCGAGGTGGGGGTGAGTGATCCGGCCATGCCGAAACGCATGGAAAAGCTCGTCTCCCTGTTCTATGGTCAGTCGAAGAATTGCCGCGCGGCACTGGCCCTGTTGCCCGCCGACGAACATGGCGCGCACGAGGCATTGCGGGACATGCTGGAGCGCAATATCTTCTCGGGCATGGAAGATGCCGTCTCCGTGCCTGGCGCGGCGGCGCTGGCCGATTACGTGATGCGTGCGCATGCGGTGCTGGCGCGCCATTCGCTGGATGATCTGGCCGCCGGCCAGCTGAGCTGGCCAGCCATCTCCTGCGGCGGAAACGAGAAGCGAGGCCCGTCATGAACAACGGCAACAATGGCAACGGCGGCGACGCGACATCGCCGGAATTCTCCCGTCCGCTGGTGGTGGAGGATATTGGCGAGGGTGTCGAGCGCGAGATCTCCGCCAGCAAGGCCGAACTGCTGGCGCTGGCCGGGCGCATGAAGTTGCCGGCCATCCGCTCGTTGCGGGCGGCCTTGCGCATCATGCCGGAGAAGCGCGGCGGGTTCATGGTGCGCGGCCACATGGTGGCGGAGGTGGATCAGGAATGCGTGCGCACGCTGGACATCTTCCCGGCGACGGTGGAGGCGGAGATTGCGCGGCTGTTCGTGCCCGCCGGTTCGCCACGGGCCCGCGCCCTTGAAGAGGCGCCGGTGATGGAGCTGGACGCCGAGACCCCGGATGCGCCGGATATCATCCGCGATGGCATCATCGACCTGGGCGAGCTGGTGGCGGAATATCTGGCCCTGTCGCTGGATCCGTGGCCGAAGAAGCCGGGAACTGATTTCGTCGACATGCAGGTGGGGGGCACGCAGAGCGATGCCCCCGGCAATGACGGGCAGACCAGGGAAAATCCCTTTACCGCATTGAAGGTGTTGAAGCACAGGGATTCCTGAGGATATCCATGGCTCACATGGGAAAGCCGCGTGGGGCGGACATGTTGTGTTTTGCCCCGGCGAGGGGTTGTGCTGTATGCTGGGGCGGTGGAATGCCGTGATGATTTCCGTCAGTCCGCCCTGGGCCAGGCCTTGGGCATGCGTGCAATGGTGCGGGCGCGGAATGCAGTTGCGGGGGGTGGGGCATTGAATGCTTGCTGTACATTGGCGGTGGACGCCATGGGAGGGGATGCCGGGGTGGAGATGACCATCCCCGGTGTGCTGCGTGCCCTTGCCACGCATGATGATCTGCGCGTGATCCTGGTAGGCGACTTGCCTCTGCTGGAAGAGCGCCTGCGCCCCATCGGCGCGGATCTGCGCGCGCGCATCGAGCTGCGCCATGCCGATGTCGCCATCCGCATGGATGAAAAACCCAGCCAGGCGCTTCGCAAGGGGCGCCGCGTGTCCTCCATGTGGCTGGCGCTGGAGGCGGTGAAGCAGGGGCAAGCCCAGGCGGCCGTATCCGCCGGCAACACCGGCGCGCTGATGGCCATGAGCGTCTTCGTGCTGAAGACCATGGAAGGAATCAAGCGTCCGGCCATTGCCGGGCTGTGGCCGACCATGCGCGGGCATTCCATCGTGCTGGATCTGGGGGCCACCATTGGCGCTGATGCGGAGCAGCTGGTGGATTACGCCATCATGGGCGAGGCCATGGCCCGCGCGCTGCTGCATGTCGAACAACCCTCCGTCGGTCTGCTCAACGTCGGCGTGGAGGAGATCAAGGGCGTGGAGGAGGTGCGCCGCGCCGGGCGCATTCTGCGCGATGCGGCGTTGCCCATCCGCTATCATGGCTTCGTGGAGGGCGACGATATCGCGCGCGGCACGGTGGACGTGTTCGTAACGGAAGGCTTCACCGGCAATATCGCGCTGAAGACGGCGGAAGGCACCGCCCGGCAGATTTCGCAATTTCTCAAGGTGGAATTGCGCGCCAGCATTCTTACCCGCCTGGGGGCGCTGCTGGCGCGCCGGGCTTTCCGGCGGCTGAAGGAGAAGCTCGACCCGCGCGCCAGCAATGGCGGCATCTTCCTTGGCCTGAACGGCATCGTCGTTAAAAGCCACGGCGGCTCCGATGCGCTGGGTTTCGCCAATGCCATGAAGCATGCCCGCGAGGTGGCGCGTCATGACCTGATGGACAAGATCGCCCATGACCTGGCAGCCAAGAAGATGATGGGCGAACTGCTGAGAACCGGCCAGAGGCAGGCCTCCGCCACGCAAGCCGATTCCGTGCGCACCGGCACCTGAATGGCGCTGCGCCGCTGTTCCTCAGCCATTGTTGCCCTGTGTTGTCCGATCCCCGCCCTTGACGCCGCCGCTGCGCGCGGCCAAAAGCAGGCAGGTTCACGCCGCTTGTCGCGGCGCGTCTTTCACATGTTCCCGGTAATTCTCAAGGCAACACATCCATGCGCCGCAGCATTATTAACGGCACCGGTTCGTATCTGCCCGAAAAGGTGTTGACCAACGACGATCTGGCAAGGATTGTCGATACATCCGATGAATGGATCCGCACCCGCACCGGCATTCGCCAGCGCCACGTGGCGGCTGAAGGCGAGCTGACCTCCGATCTGGCCACGAACGCCGCGCGCGCCGCGCTCGATGCCGCCGGGCTGGTTCCGACGGACATCGACACCGTGCTGGTGGCCACCACCACGCCGGACAATACCTTTCCCGCCACTGCTTGCGCGGTGCAGGACAAGCTCGGCGTGCCGGCGGGCGCCATGGCCTTCGACCTGCAGGCGGTGTGTTCCGGCTTCATCTATGGCCTGTCGGTGGCCGATGCGCTCATCCGCTCCGGCCAGGCCCGCAACGTGTTGCTCATCGGCGCGGAAACGCTCACCCGCTTGCTGGACTGGAGCGACCGCACCACCTGCGTGCTGTTTGGCGATGGCGCCGGGGCGGTGGTGCTGTCCGCCGCGGAAGGGCAGGGCAGCGTGGCCGACCGCGGCGTGCTGCATGTGGTGGCCCGCGCCGAGGGCCGCCACCGCGAGCTGCTGTTCACCGATGGCGGCCCTTCCGCTACCGGCACGGTGGGCAAATTGCGCATGCAGGGCAGGGAGGTATTCCGGCATGCTGTCAATCGCATCACCGAGGCCATGGAGGAGGTCATGGCCGCTGCCGGCGTGCGCGCGCAGGATATCGACCTGTTCGTGCCGCATCAGGCCAACGTGCGCATTCTCGACGCCACGGCCAGGAAGTTGGGCATTGCGCCGGAAAAGGTGATGCTGACCATTGCCGAACATGGCAATACTTCCGCCGCCTCCATCCCGTTGGCGCTGGATGCCACGGTGCGCGCAGGCCGCGCCGCGCCGGGCGATTTGCTGTTGCTGGAGGCCATGGGGGGTGGATTCACCTGGGGCGCGGCGCTGGTGCGTTTGTAAATGGCGCATCTGGCAAGACATGGATGCGACAAAATGTCCTCTCGTCCCGAAAGCTTCAATCAGATTGACGAAGCATGTTGCCAATCTTTGCTTTGTGACGGAAAATGCAGCGGCAGGCGCAAGGCGTGCGCCCTGCGTCGAAATATCATGGCTGGGGGCTTTCACAGGCCCGGGGCTGGTGTTATTTGGAAAATCCGTGATGTGCCGTGTGCCCGGTTACAGGGATGATGCGGTCATCCGGTATTCTTGCGTTCGTGCGAAAGCGGTTCCTGTCTGCCATGCGGGTAGGTAACCGACATATGTGTTCTAATCCTGCATTTCATTGAGCCTTTGTATGAATGGTCCGTCTCGGGAGTGCGGAAGCTATGGCTCCTGACTGAGTGAGCAGGTTTTTGCGCTGTCGTTTGTGCTGGAGATTTTGCAAGGGCGTGGGGGCAGCCGGGGGCATCGGAGTCTGATGACAGGCCTTGCAGGCTTTCGGTCCGCGGGGGGATGACGAGATGAAAAAGAATACCGTTACCAGAGCCACGCTGGCGGAGGCGGTGCATCGGCGGGTGGGACTCTCGCGGGCCGAATCGCACCAATTGGTGACCGAGGTGCTGGAGCTGATCATGGAAGCTCTGGACAAGGACGAGCTGGTCAAGCTCTCTTCCTTCGGCACCTTTCGAATCCATCACAAGAAGGCCCGCATTGGCCGCAATCCGCGGACGAAGAAGGAAGCCATCATCACCCCGCGCCGGGTGCCGGGCTTTCGTGCCAGCCCGAAGATGAAGGCCCGCATCAACGGCGAGGATCCGTCCTGATCCGCTGATCTTCCATCTGCCTGTTTCATACAGCCTTGCTTGTCCTTCTCCTGGTTGGCCGTGCGCTGCTCAATCGCCGTGCTTGCATGCAACTGCCTGCGCAAGCGGTGGTAATGCGTGTCAAAATGCGGTAAGAGATTCGCTGGCGGGGAGGCTGAACTACAGGGCAAGCGGGGAGGATCTGTAGACATGCAGAAAGATCCGGAAGCCTTCCGCACCATCAGCGAGGCGGCAGACGAACTGGATGTGCCGCAGCATGTGCTGCGCTTCTGGGAGACGCGATTTTCCCAGATACGCCCCATGAAAAGGGCTGGTGGAAGGCGGTATTATCGTCCGCAAGACATAGATTTGCTCAAGGGAATTCGCAAACTGCTTTATGATGATGGCTATACCATCAAGGGTGTGCAGAAAATCCTGCGCGAGCATGGTGTCGCCCATGTTATCGCCATAGGCCGCGGCGAGGCCGTTGCCGGGGTATCTGCGGTACCGGCACCGGCGGCTCAGGCTTTGTCCACTCTTGTTACAGCTTCGGCTGCAGAGGTTGCAACCGAAGAAAGGCCCGCTGTTGGTGCGAAAAAGTCTTCGGGTTCATCTGCTGTTGCGGGTGCCGCTTCAGTTTCCGGTGGCCTCGATGCCACACAGCGCGAGGAGTTGCGCAGCGCCCTGCGCGAACTGGAAGAAGCCCGCACCTTGCTGAAGAACCTGCTGGCTGGTGAAACACCACGGCAGGCTATCGATAGGGCATGATGGCAGGGGCTGAGCCCGAAGACTTGAGCATTTTCCGGTCGATCGTGAAGAAAAGCCTTGTGGCCGGCACTGTCGGCCACAAGGCTTTTTGCAGGGAAAACAATGCGCTGTCTGGCTGCCTGCATGCGCGGGCATGGCGCAATGTGGTGGTTATTGTTATCCGGAGGCCTTCTTGCGGGGTTTGGTGGTGGATTTTCTGTTCTTGCCCTTGCCAGCCTGTTTGGCGGCAATCAGCTCCAGTGCCTGCTCCGGGGTGATGTCTTCCGGGGCGATGTCCTTCGGGATGGTGGCGTTGATGCGTTTCCACTTCACATAAGGCCCGTAGCGCCCGTTCAGCACTTCCATGACGCCGCCATCGGGGTGTTCGCCCAGCTCCTTGATGATCTTCTTGCCGCTCTTCGCTTCCTTCTGCGCAATCAGATCCACCGCGCGGTTGATGCCGATGGTGAACACATCCTCCACGCTCGGCAGGTTGGCGAAGGTGCGCTTGTGCTGCACGTAGGGGCCGTAGCGGCCAATGTTGGCGAGGATCGGCTCGCCTGTTTCGGGGTGTTTGCCGACCTCGCGCGGCAGGGCGAGCAGTTGCAGGGCCAGCGCCAGATCGACGTCAGCCACGTCCATGCCCTTCGGCACGGAGGCACGCTTCGGTTTTTCCTTCGATCCCTTCTCCTGTTCGCCAAGCTGCACGTAGGGGCCGAAGCGCCCTTTCGGGAACAGGTAGACCGGCAGGCCGCTGTCGGGATCATCGCCGAGCAGGATGCGGTCGGGCTGCTCGGCGGCCTGCGCGCCGGCATCTTCGCCTTCCTCGCCGGACAACGGGCGGGTGTAGGAGCACTCGGGATAGTTGGAGCAACCGATGAAGGCGCCGAACTTGCCCAGCTTCAATGACAAAGTGCCGTTCTTGCAGGCGGGGCAGGTGCGGTCGGGCTGTCCGTCCGCCCCCTTGAGGAAGATGAAGGGGCCGAGATGTTCGTTCAGTGCGTCGAGCACCTCGCTCATGCGCACGGTCTTCGCGCTTTCCACCGCCTCGCGGAAGGCCGTCCAGAAATCGCGCAGCAACTGTTTCCAGTTTTCCTCGCCACGGGCGATGCGGTCGAGATGGTCTTCCAGATCGGCGGTGAAATCATAGGCCACGTAGCGCGGGAAGAAGCTCTCCAGAAAGGCGGTAACCAGGCGTCCGCGGTCTTCCGGCAGCAGGCGGCGTTTCTCCAGCTTCACGTAGCCGCGGTCGCGCAGGGTCTTGAGAATGGCGGCATAGGTGGAGGGGCGGCCAATGCCCAGCTCCTCCAGCTTCTTCACCAGCGAGGCCTCCGTGTAGCGCGGCGGCGGCTCGGTAAAATGCTGTTTCGCCTCCACCTTGCGGGGATTCAGGTGTTCACCCTGTTTCACCTCCGGCAACAGCTTGTCGTCGTCGGATTTCTCTTCATCATCGGTGCCTTCCTGATACAGTTTGAGAAATCCGTCGAATTTCTGCACCTGTCCCGTGGCGCGCAGGCCGAAGGTCTGCCCGGCGCTGGTGGTGGCGGTGATGTCCACGCTGGTGCGCTCGAACTCCGCCGCGGTCATCTGGCTGGCCAGGGTGCGCTTCCATATCAGCTCGTAAAGGCGCAGCATGTCGGCATCGAGGAAGCGCTTCACGTCTTCCGGCGTGCGTGCCGGGTCGGTGGGGCGGATGGCCTCGTGCGCTTCCTGGGCGTTGCGCACCTTCGTCTTGAACTGGCGCGGGCTGGCTGGCAGGTAGCGTGGGCCGAAGCCGGCCTCGATGGCCTGGCGGGCGGCGGCGATGCCCTCCGGCGACATGGTAACGGCATCGGTGCGCATGTAGGTGATAAGGCCCACCGTCTCGCCGCCGAGATCGACGCCTTCGTAGAGCTTCTGCGCCAGCTGCATGGTGCGCTGCGGCGAGAAGCCGAGCTTGCGCGAGGCCTCCTGCTGCAATGTCGAGGTGGTGAACGGCGG
>JAJRRZ010000100.1 GCA_024279045.1 Alphaproteobacteria bacterium | reverse complement strand
TGATCGCTCAGCAGCACCGCCGGGCATTGCAGCTTTTCCGCCAGGTGCAGCGCCCAGGCGGTGGTGCGCATGGCATCGTGGATGCAATCCGGCGCGATGACCAGATGCGGCGCATCGCCATGGGTGCCGCACAGCGCCAGTTGCAGATCGCCCTGTTCGGATTTCGTCGGGATGCCGGTGGAGGGGCCGATGCGTTGCACATCGACGATGAGCGCCGGAATCTCCGCCATGACGCCCAGGCCGATGCCCTCGGCCATCAGCGAGAAGCCGGGGCCGGAGGTGGCCGTCATGGCCGGTGCGCCACCGTAAGATGCGCCCAGCACCATGTTGATGGCGGCCAGTTCGTCTTCCGCCTGCACCAGCAGGCCACCGAGCTTTTCCAGCCGGGGAGCGAGCCATTCCAGCATGTCGGTGGCCGGAGTGATGGGATAGCCCGCCACGAAGCGCCCGCCAGCAGCCAGAAAGCCGGTGGCCACAGACTGGTTGCCGGTGATCACCCAGCGGCGGCCTTCGCGGGCGCATTGGCGCGCCGCATCACTGGCCTGGCACAGCAGGCGGGCCTTGTCCAGCAGCGGTTCGGCCAGCTTGTAACCGGCGCCCATGGCGGCGATGGAAGCGTCGATGAACTGTTCGCGCCCCTTGCGGGTGAAGAACCAGCGGATGATGTCTTCCAGTTCCGCCTCCGACAGGCGCAGGAAACGGCCCAGCAGGCCGATGCCCACCATGTTGATGCGCCCGCCTGTGTCTTTCGCCGTGGCGTGCAGCGGCAGGTGGATCACGCGCGCGGCGTGGTCGTTCAGGGCGGCGGGAATGTCGGTGGCCTTCTCGTCAGCGATGATCAGCACGTCATCGGCCAGGTGGATTTCCCCGGCGAAGCGGTCGTAGTTCTGCCAGTCGGCGGCGAAAAGGATGTGAAAGGCATCATCGTGCGCTTCCAGCGGATAGTGGGCGATGCGCACCAGGGCGGCGGATTCGCCGCCACGGATCTGCGGGCCGACGGAGCGCGTCTGCAAGGCATACAGGCCGGCCCTTGCCGCGGCGCGCAGCAACAGTTCACCGGCGGTGATCATGCCTGTGCCACCGGAGCCGGTAAGCGCCAAGGAGATGCTTTCGCGCTTGTCGACAGGCGTGGAGCGATCAGGCATGGAAAAGCCTTTCCACGGAATTGTCCACAGATCATGCACAGAATGTGCATGATAAGGTGGGAGCGCCAAGGCGCATTTTCAGTATACGCGGCGCAGCCATGCCGCCAAGTGAAAAATCACGAAGAAACCAAAGATGATGGCGACGATGGCCGGGCCGCTGGGCAGTGCGAAGGCGCGCGCCAGAACAAGCCCCGCAGCCATGGCCAGCAGGGCCACGGCAATGGCAATGCCGGCCATCTGTTCCGGTGTGCGGGCCAGGGCGCGTGCGGCGGCTGCCGGAATCACCAGCAGCGCGGAAAACAGCAACAGCCCCACTGCCTTTGCCGCCAACGCCAGCAGCAGCGCCATGGCCAGCATCAGGGCCATCTGTGCGTGGCGCACCGGCAGGCCTTCCGCCAGCGCCAGTTCCTCGCTCAGCGCGCCGAGCACCAGCGTGTTCCAGTTGCGCCACAGGAACAACCCCACCAGCACCGCACCGATGATCATCGCAATGGCTTCGTAAGCGCCGCTGTGCAGCATGTCGCCAAACAGCACGCCATGCAGCTCCACGCCGGGGCCGAGCACGGTGAAGGCGATGAGCAGGCCCAGCGCCAGCAGTCCGTGGGCAAAGGCCCCCAGCAGGGCATCGTGGCCCAGCTCGCCGCGCCGCGCCATCAGGATCACCACCGCCGCCACCGCCAGCGCCACCACCGCCACTCCGGCGATGACCGGCAGATGCCACACCAGCATAAGCGCCACGCCCAGCATGGCGGCATGCCCCAGCGCATCGCCGAAATAGGCAAAGCGCCGCCACAGCAGCACTGCGCCCGCCGGCGCGCTGGCCATCACCAGCGCCAGCCCGGACAACATGATCAGCCAGAACGGCGCGACCGGGCCAATGATGTCATGAACATGCTCGTGCATGGCGCTTGTGAAACCTTCCGTGCGTGCTTGTGGCAAGGTGGGCGCTATTCGCGGCCCGGATCGTGGTTCAGGCCGTGTTCGTGATCGTGCAGGTGGGTATAGGCAGCCTGGTGGCGCGTCGCTGCCGCGCCGAACAGCCCGGCATATTCGGGATGCTCGCTCACCGCCTGTGGCGTGCCGGCGCAGCAGACATGCACGTTGATGCACACCACCTTGTCGGTGCCGGCCATGACGAAATGCAGATCGTGCGAGACCATCAACACCGCGCAGCCGGTCTCGTCGCGCAAGCTGCGGATGAGGTCGTAAAGCTGCGCCTCTCCGGCGAAGTCCACGCCCTGCACCGGCTCGTCCAGCACCAGCAGGTCGGGCCGGCGCAGCATGGCCCGCGCGATGAGCACGCGTTGCAGCTCGCCGCTGGACAGGCTGGAGAGCGGCTGATCGGCAAGCGCCAGCGCGCCGGTGCGCTCCAGCGCAGCCAGTGCATGTTTTTCTGGCGCGTCGATGCCCAGCGCCAGGAAGCGCCGCACGGTGAATGGCAGGATGGCGTCCGGGCGCAGCTTCTGCGGTGTGTAGCCGATGCGCAGCCCCGGCTTGCGCCACACCGCGCCGGAGGTGGGCTGCACGATGCCCAGCGCGGCGCGCACGGTGGTGGTCTTGCCGCCGCCATTGGGGCCGATGATGGTTATGATCTCTCCGCGCCGCACGGAGAAGGATACATCGCGCAGGATCCGCCGGCCCGATGGTGCGCGCACGCCGACGTTT
The DNA here is from genome assembly GCA_024279045.1 of Alphaproteobacteria bacterium. Lineage (GTDB taxonomy): Bacteria > Pseudomonadota > Alphaproteobacteria > Rhizobiales > Aestuariivirgaceae > Thermopetrobacter. The sequence continues at coordinate 845 of JAJRRZ010000100.1, read as the reverse complement.
TCCAGCCGCAGCAGTTCCCCGCCCGCGTCATGACGGGCATTGCTGCCGTTGTCCTGCGTCTCGCTCCCGGTGGAGGTATCCATCACAGGAACTTCTCCAGCATCGGCACCTTGCCGGCCAGTTGATCGAGGATGCGGCGCACCAGCTCCGGCTCGGCCTGCTGCTCCAGGTGGCGGAACAGCGCCTTGCCCGCCGTGCCGATCTGGCCGGTGTCCAGCCCCATGTCCTGCAAGCGGCCCAGGGTGTTCATGGCCGCACCCATGGAGCCGCCCACGAGACCGCCGAGCATGCCCATAAGCCCGCCGCCGCTGCCGCCCCCTGCGTCCGCATCCCCTGCGGCAGCCTCCTCGGCCAGCGCCTTTGCCTCTGGCACCTGTGCGAACAGGGCCTGCACGTCCTGCTCCTCGGCATTGTCACGCATGAAGCACAGCAGTGTCCCCAGCGCGCCGCGGGCAGTGGCTTCATCCGTGCCGATGTCCTGCGCCAGGTTGTGTATGAGGTCCTGCATGAGCATCTTCCCTTCTGCCGCGGCAAAGGTAGGCATGCCGCGCAGTGATGGCAACCCGCCCCCATGGCATTCGCATTTGGCATCACCTGGCGTTTCATGTATGTGGTGGCGCTTTCGATTGCGCCATGTCCGGGCTTGATCCGGGTAGCCAGCAGATCGGGATTGCCAGCCACCACCTGTACCCGCGGCCTTCTGGATTGCCGGGCTTGACCCACTGCTGTCCGGTTTAATTTTCTGGACAATGTGCATGGCATTGATTCTACTGTGTTTCAAACGTTTCCGGCAGTTTGGGACACACAGCGGAGATCAATGCCATGCGCCACGACAATAGCGTATT
>JAJRRZ010000099.1 GCA_024279045.1 Alphaproteobacteria bacterium | reverse complement strand
GGCGACACCGCGCACATCGGGCCAGCCCTCCACATAAGAGAAGCGCGCATCGCGCACCTGGAAGCGAATATCCGCCACCTCGTCGGGCATTGGCACATCATGCTCCACGGCAGCACGGATCACCTTTGCCGGCAGCGCCAGCCGCATGGTGGCCCGCGGGATGTGCCCGCCGGAGACGTTCTCGTGCAGCCACTGCCGCGCGCCAGTACCCAGCCTTGGTGGCCAGAGCTGTTTCAGCACCTCATGGGAAATATCGTGCGCCCGGCCCGAAACATACAGCCCCATGCCCTCTGCCTCGGCACGAATCACGCCACGCAGCCGCATCGCCGCGCCACCTCCGAAAAACTGCAGATCGTCTATGCGCAGTTGCCGTGAGGCGACGAGATATTCGCCGTTCAGCGTAATGCGCCGCAGCAGCGCACGATGCGCCTGCGCGCCCCTGGCCGCGTGGTTCAGATCCAGATCGAGCTGCAAGGAGCGGGCGTGCAGGCCCTGCCCCTCGTCCGGCCCTCCCGACAGTTTCACCGTGCCGGAGAGCCGCGTGCGCCCCTCGGCGTGCAGCAGCTCGCCTTGCGTTATGCGCAACACACGGCTGGCGGGAGCATAATCCAGGCGCACCACGCCCTCGCGAAAATGCACCGTGTGCGCCAGCCAATCGGGAAAGCTTATCCTTCCTGCGCCCAGCAACATTTCCCCAGCCACACGCGTCAACGTGCCATTGCCGTCGATATCGGCGCTGATGCGGGCGGAGGCCGGCGCCACGAGCCTGTCGCGCAGGTTCACCCCCAGCAGCACGGACAGCAGCCCTCCCAGGCGCAGTCCCTGGGTTTGCAACGACACGCTGATGCGCTCAGTGACCTGTCGCCAGGCAGCGTTCATTTCCACCGGCAGGGGCCTTTCGCCCAGTCCATGCAGCTTGCCGCTGGCCATCAGGGCATATCCGTAGGGTACCCGGCGCAAGGACAGTTCGGTATCTGGCAACTGCAAATTCAGGCCGAGGATGTCATCGCGGTAGCGAATCTCGGCACGGGAGATGCTGATGGACCGCAGCATGCCCAATGGCGAAGCACCCTTGGCGCCTGCCGCGCCGTGTTCACCTCGCCTGCCCTGCGAGCCTTGCGAACGCAGCACCTGGAGCAGATCGTGCAGCAAACCCTTTCCGGCGGAGGAAGGCGCGGCGCTGGTTTTGTCTTTCCCCCATGGCACACGAGGCGCATGCGCCCGTGGCGATGGTTGATGATTACTGCCCAGCGTGAAATGGCCATCGGCATTGCGCCGCAAGGTCAGCAACGGGCCGACCAGTTCCAGGTCGCGCACCCGCGGCCTGCCGTGCAACAGATCGGCCATGGCCACGGTAAAAGCGGCGCGTGGGGCGCGCAGCAACTCGCCACCGCCACGGTCATGCAGCACCAGATCACGCAGGCGAAGGGTCGGCAGACGGCGGCGCTTGTCGATCTCGATCACCACATCGCGAAAATCGGCATGCATGCCCGCTTCGCGCAGGCTGCCGGCCAGCGCCGCCTGCACGCGCGGCTGCACCATCGGCAAGGCAATGGGCCCCTGCTGAAGCCGCCAGTAGAGCACACCGCCGCCGACGATTGCCACCAGCAGCAGCACTCCCAGGGTCAGGATCAGCCATCTTGTCAGTTTGCGCGCCACGCAAGCCTCACATGCGAAACTGGCCGCGCGTCGACATGTTCGGCATACGCGGCCCGCTACACGCCAGGGTCAGGGCCCATGAATTTTCACGCCATCTGTAGCGTTCATGCTTCATCTCAGCGCCCTTTTCCCTTGGAAATACCTACGGGTATTCCCAGCGGACAAAAGAACGCTGATTTTTAAGCAAATGACGCATCTACCATGCTTCTTTATGAGTCCTGAGCCTAACGAATGCATCCATGGTGCGGCCATTTTGTGAAAATCACCGCCGGGTGCTTTGGCATCCATGCAGAAATATGCCATCAAAGCGGTAATGAAATGTTAACCATGAAGGAAATGGAGCACATCATGGCTGAATTGCAGGAAGGTGATGCCGCCCCGGACTTCGAGCTTGAGACGGATACCGAGGGCACGATCCGCCTGTCAGATCTGCGGGGGCGCAAGGTGGTGCTGTATTTCTACCCCAAGGACAATACCCCCGGCTGTACACAGGAAGGCAAGGATTTCTCCACGCTGCTGGACGAATTCGAAAAGGCCGACACGGTGGTTGTCGGCATCTCGCCAGATACAGTGAGAAAGCACAAAAACTTCCGTGAAAAGCAAGGGTTGCGAGTCATTCTTGCGGCAGACCCTGAAAAAAAGGCCATCCAGGCCCATGGTGTGTGGAAGGAAAAATCCATGTATGGGCGCAAGTACTGGGGCGTGGAACGCTCCACCTTCCTCATCGATCGCGAGGGGAAGATTGCGCGCATCTGGCGCAAGGTGAAGGTGAAGGGCCACGCGGAGGAGGTTCTGCAGGCCGCGCGGGAGCTGCCTTGAGCATCTACATGATGGAATGCCGAAAGGCCCGGGAAGGTGAGGCTGCTGACCAGCCCACGCATGGGCATGGGGTGGAGCAGCCTTGCCCGGAAGTCGATCGAGAAGAAAAGTCTCGTTCGGCAGGGTTTCCGATTTTTCCTCATATTGGATATTTATAGATAAATCACATACTTGTGCGGCCTCCTGTTTTTTCGTCATTGCTCTGAAATACGTAAATGTGGTAGCTATTCAGGGAGTGGCTGCCGTGAAAAAACGCATCGGAGCAAGGACTGTCGAGGCTCTGAAGCCGGGCGAGACCATCTGGGATGACCAGGTGAAGGGGTTCGGCGCGCGGCGGCAGATGAAAGGCGTCTCCTATGTCGTCAAGGGGCGGCTGAAAGGTCGGCAGAAGTTTCTCACCATCGGCAGGCATGGCAGTCCGTGGACACCGGAGACGGCCCGCAAGGAAGCACGCCGCCTGCTGGTGCTGCTGGAACAGGGCGTCGACCTGCTGGAAGAGAAGCGGCGTGAAAGAGCCAGGAAATCCACTGCCGAGTTGTGGAAGTTGTTCGACGAAGAGCATGTCGAAAAGCTGAAGCCCGGCAGCAGAGATGCATATCGCCGCCTGTTCCGCCTTCACATCATCCCGCACCTGGGCGGGAAACCCCTAGCCGACATCACCCGCGACGACATCGCCGCCCTGCACCGCAGGATGAAGGACAAGCCGCGTGCTGCCAACTTCTGCCTTGCCGTGCTGTCGAAGTTCATGAACTGAGCGGAAGCGAAAGGATTGCGTCCGCAGAACAGCAACCCGGTGCGCGGCATCAGGAGGTATCCGGAGAACCATCGCGAGCGGTTCCTGTCATCGGAAGAGCTGCAACGTCTGGGCGAGGCGCTGGACACGGAGTTGCGCGAGCATGGCGACATCTACGCCGCGACCGCCATTCGGCTGCTCATTCTCGCTGGTGCGCGGCTCAGCGAAATCCTTACCCTGCGCTGGGAATACGTCGATCTGGAACGCGGACTGCTGCTGCCCGACTCCAAGACCGGCAAGAAGGCCATCGTGCTGAACGCCGCCGTCCGGAAGGTGCTGGAAGAGCTGCCGCGTCTGAACGGCAATCCTTTCGTCATCTGTGCCCACAAGGAAGGCCAACGCCTGAACAATCTTCACAGACCTTGGTGGCGCATTCGCAAGCGCGCCGGCATCGAGGATGTGCGCATCCATGACCTGCGCCACACCTTCGCATCAATGGCGGCGCGCAAGGGCGGCTCGCTGCCGCGCATCGGCGCGCTGCTCGGCCACAGCCAAATGCAGACCACGCAGCGCCATGCCCATCTCATCGTCGATAACCTGCGCCAGCTGGCCGAAACCGTCGGCAACGAACTGGCCAATGCCGTGCTCGGTTCACACGGGCGATAAACGGCCCCGAAATCACCTCCCGAAACGATGCCGCTCTCGGCACTCTTGCCGGCACCGGCCAGGCGCACCGGAAAGGAACGCGCAGCATCACGCCTGCACCATCTTTTTCGTTGCAATCTCAAGAACTAATGGGAAAGAACCTGCACATGGCTCTTTTCGGCATGTGCAGGAAAAACAAACGCTCGGACAATGGGTTAAGGACAGTTTGCACCAATCCCTTTTATCTTGCCCTAGGGTCTGGTCTCAATAAAAATCTGGTGGGAAGGATTTGATTGTGATTCCCTCTGTCTGTCGATTCGTCTGACAGGGGGATGGCAAATGTCTGAATTGTTTTGGCTTTCCGATGGGCAGTGGGCACGCAT
>JAJRRZ010000098.1 GCA_024279045.1 Alphaproteobacteria bacterium | reverse complement strand
GGATTCGCGCGCCTTGTCCGCCTTCTTCAGCAGATACGGGTCGACGAACGGGCCTTTCCAGACTGAACGAGCCATGCTCTGTCCTCTCTCCTGTGATCAGCGCCGCTTCTTGCGCAGGTGGCGCGAGCGGACGATGAACTTATCGGAAGCCTTCTTGCCGCGGGTGCGGGCGCCCTTGGTGGGCTTACCCCACGGCGTAACCGGATGGCGGCCACCGGAGGTCTTGCCCTCACCGCCGCCGTGCGGGTGATCTACCGGGTTCATGGCCACGCCGCGGGTATGCGGACGACGGCCCAGCCAGCGCGAGCGCCCGGCCTTGCCGAGGTTGATATTCATGTGATCGGGGTTGGATACCGCGCCAACGGTGGCCATACATTCCGCGCGCACCATGCGCACCTCGCCGGACTTCAGCCGCAGCATGGCATAGCCGGCGTCGCGGCCAACAAGCTGCGCATAGGTGCCGGCGGCGCGGGCGATCTGCCCACCCTTGCCCGGCTTCATCTCCACGTTGTGGATGATGGTGCCGATGGGCATCACCGACAGCGGCATGGCATTGCCCGGTTGCACGTCGAGCTGCTCATCGGAAGCCATGACGGTATCGCCCGGCTGGATGCGCTGCGGGGCCAGGATGTAGGCCAGCTCGCCGTCCTCGTATTCGATGAGCGCAATGAAGGCGGTACGGTTGGGGTCGTACTCCAGGCGCACGACCTTCGCCGGAACATCTTTCTTCGCACGCCTGAAGTCGATGGTGCGATACTTCTGTTTGTGCCCGCCGCCACGATGCCGGGCGGTGATACGGCCATAATTGTTGCGGCCACCGGTCTTGCTCTTGCCACGCACAAGCTGCTTGACGGGCTTGCCCTTGTGCAGCTCGGAGCGATCCACCAGCACCAGGCCGCGCATGCCGTTGGTGATGGGCTTGTATTGTTTCAGCGCCATTGTTCTCGTTCCCTATCGGCTTGCAGGCCCACCTTACAGGCCGCTGGCCAGATCGATGTTCTGGCCTTCTTCCAGCGTTACGATGGCCTTCTTCACATCCGACTGCCGACCCACCGTGCCGCGAAAACGTTTCACCTTGCCCTTGCGCAGCAGGGTGTTGACCTTCTTCACCTTCACGCCGAACAGCGCCTCCACGGCAGCCTTGATCTCCGGCTTGGAGGCATCCTTGCGGACGTTGAAGACAATCTTGTCCTGCTCCGCCGCGTAGGTGGACTTCTCCGTGACCACCGGAGAGAGGATAATGTCGTAATACCGTTCCCTGCTCATTGGAAGCGCTCCTGCAATGCCTCGACTGCCGCCTTGGTCAGCACCAGCTTGTCGCGACGCAGAATGTCATAGACATTGATGCCCTGCACCGGCAGCACGTCGATGTGCGGAATGTTGCGCGCGGCGCGGGCAAATGCCTCGTTGACCTCCGCGCCGTCGATGATCAGCGCGTTGTCCAGCCCCAGCTGGCCCAGCGACTGGCGCACCGCCTTGGTCTTCGGCTCGGCCAGTTCGGCCTTGTCCAGCACCACCAGCGCACCATCCTTTGCCTTGGCCGACAGCGCATGCTTCAGCGCGAGCGCACGCATCTTCTTCGGCATGCCGATTTCGTGGCTGCGGACTTTCGGTCCATGAGCCTTGGCGCCACCGACAAAGATGCCCGGCTTGCGATCGCCGTGACGGGCGCGACCCAGACCTTTCTGGCGGCCCCACTTGGCGCCGGTACGGGCGATCTCGCCACGGGTCTTGGTGCGGCGGGTACCGGCACGACGCCTGGAAAGCTGCCAGACCACCATGCGGTGCAGCAAATCCTTGCGCGGCTCCAGCCCGAAAATGTCATCGGGAAGGTCGATGGAGCCGGCTTTCTTCGCGGCGAGTGTCTGAATGTCGATCTTCATGACTTTAACCCTCCTCCGCGGCGGTTTCCTGCGGCGCGGCCTCGCCACCGCCCTGACGGATGCCCGCCGGCAGTGGTGCATTCTCCGGCAGCGGTTTCTTCACCGCATCACGGATGTAGACCCAGGAGCCCTTTGCACCGGGCACTGCGCCCCTGACCAGGATCAGTCCGCGCTCGGCGTCGGTATCCACCACCTTCAGGTTCTGGGTGGTAACCCGGCGCGCGCCCATGTGGCCGGCCATCTTCTTGCCCTTGAACACCTTGCCGGGGTCCTGGCACTGGCCGGTGGAGCCAT
>JAJRRZ010000097.1 GCA_024279045.1 Alphaproteobacteria bacterium | reverse complement strand
GCGGGAGTTCTTCGGCAGGGTGAAGGAAACCATCTTTGCCTCTTGCCGTTTGCGCCGCCACGCCTGGGCATTGCGTTCAGTAGACGCGCTTCTGCGGCGGGATGTAGTCGATGTCGTCGGTCAGTGTCCAGGTGTGCACGGGGCGGTAGTCCAGTTTCACCTGGCGCTGTTCGCTGTTCACGAAGGCCAGGGTGTGCTTCATCCAGTTCTCGTCGTCGCGTTCGGGGTAATCCTCGCGGGCGTGCGCGCCGCGGCTTTCGGTGCGGGCGCTGGCCGAATGGATGGTGGCCACGGCGTTGAGCACCAGGTTCTGCAATTCCAGCGCCTCGACGAGGTCGGTGTTCCAGACCATCGAGGTGTCGGAAATGGCAAGATCGGAAAGCCCTTCCCACACCGCCTGCACGCGCTTCAGCCCCTGTTGCAGCGTCTCGCCGGTGCGGAACACGGAGCAATCCTCCTGCATGGCCTTCTGCAGCGCCAGGCGCAGCTCGGCGGTGCGCGTGGAGCCCGGCGCGTGGCGCAACTGGTCGATGCGCTCCAGCATCTCGAGCCCGGCATCCTTCGGCAATGGCTTGTGCGGACTGCCGGCCTCGATCACCTCCGCCGCGCGCTGGGCGGCGGCCTTGCCGAAAACCACCAGGTCGGTGAGCGAATTGGAGCCGAGGCGGTTGGCCCCGTGCACCGATGCGCAGGCAGCCTCGCCACAGGCGAACAGCCCCGGCACGATGGCTTCCGTGTTGCCCTCGCGCGGGCAGATGACCTCGCCGCGATAATTGGTGGGAATGCCGCCCATGTTGTAGTGGGCGGTGGGAATCACCGGAATCGGCTCGCGCAGCACATCGACACCGGCGAAGATGCGTGCCGATTCGGCAATGCCGGGCAGGCGTTCGGCAATCACCTCCTCGCCCAGATGATCCAGATGCAGGTAGATATGATCGCGGTTCGGGCCGACGCCACGGCCCTCGCGGATCTCGATCATCATGGCGCGGCTGACCACGTCGCGCGAGGCCAGATCCTTCGCATGAGGGGCGTAGCGCTCCATGAAGCGCTCGCCATTGGCATTGGTGAGGTATCCACCCTCGCCGCGCACGCCCTCGGTGATGAGAATGCCCGCGCCGTAGATGCCGGTGGGGTGGAACTGCACGAACTCCATGTCCTGCACGGGCAGCTGTGCGCGCATGATCATGGCAGTGCCGTCGCCGGTGCAGATGTGCGCGGAGGTGCAGGAGAAATAGACGCGGTTGTAGCCGCCGGTGGCGAGGATCACGGCGTGTGCCCGGAAGCGGTGGATGCAGCCGTCCTCCATGCTCAGCGCCACCACGCCGCGGCAGACGCCATCGTCGTCCATGATCAGGTCGAGCGCGAAATATTCGATGTAGAACTCCGCGCGATGACGCAGCGCCTGGCCATACATGGCGTGCAGCATGGCGTGCCCGGTGCGGTCCGCGGCAGCACAGGTGCGCCGTGCCGGCGGGCCGTTGCCGAAATCGGTGGTCATGCCGCCGAAGGCGCGCTGGTAGATGCGCCCTTCCTCGGTGCGCGAGAATGGCGTGCCCCAGTGTTCCAGCTCGATGATGGCGCGCGGGGCCTCGCGCACCAGGTATTCGATGGCGTCCTGATCGCCCAGCCAGTCGGAGCCCTTCACCGTGTCATACATGTGCCAGCGCCAGTCGTCCGGGCCCATGTTGCCCAGCGCGGCGGCAATGCCGCCTTGCGCGGCGACGGTGTGCGAGCGGGTGGGGAAGACCTTGGTGATGCAGGCCGCGCGCAGGCCTGCCTGGGCGCAGCCCACCGCGGCGCGCAGCCCCGCGCCGCCGGCGCCGACGATGACCACATCGTGCTCGTGCTCGATGATGCGATAGGACCGCCCGCCAACGGCGAAGCCGGTTACCGGCCCGGTGCCTTCTATGTGCTCGGATTTGCTCATGCGCTGTTGTGTATCCCTTCGCGGCGCGAAAAGCCAATGGCTTCTACAAGCTGAACACCACCCGCCCGATGCTGATCAGCGCCATGAAGAAGATGGCCGCCGAGAACAGCACATTGCCCACCAGCAGGGCGTATTTCAGCAATTCGTTGTGCACGTAGTCCTCGATGATCACCTGCATGCCCAGCTTCATGTGCCAGCAGAAGGCGGCGGCGGTGAACACCAGCGCGGAGGCGACGATCGGTCCGCCGATGATACGCCGCGCCTGATGATAGTCCGCCCCGGCCAGCAGCACCATCAGGATGGCCAGGAACAGCAGCAGGATGAAGCTCACCGCGGCAGTGGCGCGCTGGCTCATGAAATGGCCGGTGCCGTCGTGCGCCGAGCCAAGGCCGCGCGCCTTGCGCAGTGGCGTGCGGTGGTCGGGCTTGCGCAGTGGCGGGCAGTCATGACGGCGCGCGCTCATGTCATCCACCCCAGTATCCATACCAGCGCCGTGGCGGCGATGGCCAGCAACAGCGAGACCAGCCCCATGCGCTCCGCCGTGGTGACGGAAAAGCCGTAATCGGCATCCCAGAACAGGTGGCGGATGCCGCCCAACGCATGGTGAAACAATTGGTAGGTAACCGCGAACAGGATGATCAGCCCCGGCCAGGAGCGGAACATCTCATCGACATAGGCAAAATACTTCGGCCCCGATGCCAGGCCCATCAGCCACCACACACCGAGGAAGGTGGCGAAATACAGCACCGCTCCGGTGATGCGGTGCAGGATGGACATCACCATGGTCAGGTTGGGGCGGTAGATTTGCAGATGTGGCTACAATGGCCGCTCGGCGGGCCGGGCCTGCCGGGAACGCGGGGTTATGTCGTGCGCTGACATGGCACCCGTCTCCGATGCCGTTGAGGAGGGCAGGAAGCGGCGATTCACCTCGCCGCAAGCCTGATTGGACGGTGTCAGTTTATCGCAGGCGGCAGCGGCTTTCCACCCCTGTGCTGCGCCTCAACCCAGCATTTTTTTCATCGCGGCACGGAAATCCCCGCCCGTTTCCGCATCGGCCAGGCCATAGGCGGCATTGGCCAGCAGAAAGCCCAGTTTGGAGCCGCAGTCGAAGGTCTCGCCGGTGAAGCGGAAGGCATGATAGGCCGCGCCTGCGCGCAATGCGCGTAACATGGCGTCGGTGATCTGGATCTCGCCGCCAGCGCCCGGCGTGGTGTGTGCCAGGTGCTCGAAGATGTCCGGCTGCAGGATGTAGCGCCCGGAGATGATGAGGTTGGAGGGGGCGTCTGCCACTGCCGGTTTTTCCACCATGGAGGTGATGCGCGGGGCATCGGCGGCGG
>JAJRRZ010000096.1 GCA_024279045.1 Alphaproteobacteria bacterium | reverse complement strand
TCCGGATGTATTCAACATCCTGCTGCAGGTGCTTGATGATGGCCGCCTGACGGACAGCCACGGCCATACCGTGGACTTCCGCAACACCATCATCATCATGACCTCCAACGTCGGTGCGGAATATCTCGTCGAGCTGGGCGAGGACGATGACGTGGACAAGGTGCGTGATCAGGTGATGGCCGCGGTGCAGCGCACCTTCCGTCCGGAGTTTCTCAACCGGCTGGACGGTATCATCCTGTTCCACCGGCTGAAGAAGAAGAACATGAAGGCCATTGTCGAAATCCAGCTTGGCCGCCTGCAGAAGCTGCTGGCCGACCGCAAGATCACCCTTGAGGTGGACGATGCGGCGAAGGAATGGCTGGCGGAGAAGGGTTATGACCCGGCCTTTGGCGCGCGGCCCCTGAAGCGGGTGATCCAGCGCTATGTGCTCGATCCGCTGGCGGAGCTGATCATCGCCGGCAAGGTGAAGGATGGGGATACCGTTCACATCACCACCCGCGATGGCAAACTGGTGATCAACGGCGAGGAGGTCAGGGAAGAGCGCGCTACTGCCTGAGGCAGGTGTTGCGCCATTCTGAACGACCGGGGCGAAGCGCCGTCATGGTGCTTCGCCTTTTTCTCTTTTGATTGCCGTGGGGCGGGGTATGCGGGGCCGTCATGGCCAGTCGGGGCGGCGCATCTGTTGCAGGCGCGAGACAGTGCGCTGAAAGGCCGCGCGCAGGGGGCCCTCGCGGTAGATGTCGCCCGGCTCGCCGGCGGCGGTGGCGAACAGCCGCACGCGGTTGTCATACAGCGCATCCACCAGATGCATGAAGCGCAGGGCCTCGTTGCGCTGCCGTGGCCCCAGCAAGGGGATGTGATCGATGAACAGGGTGGGAAACCGCCGGGAGATGGCGATGTAATCGCCCGCGCCCAGTGGCTGTTCGCACAGTTCGGCAAAGGTGAAGCGCGCCGCCTTGCCGGTGGCGTGCGGCGCCATCAGCACCCTCCCGCCCAGATCCACCGGCACGGGGCCTTCCTTGGCGCTGCCGATGATGGCGCGCCAGAGGTGGTCGAACTTCTGCTCGATGGCCGGGGTGATGGGAGACATCCAGCGTTTTTCCAGCAATGGCGCGGCAGCGGATTCCGTCAGGGAGTCCACCAGGCGATGATCGCGCCCATGTTGTAGGGAGAGGATGTCCGCATGGGCCAGCAACAGCTCGATGAACGGCTCGAACAAATCGCGGTTCAGCCCGTCCTTGTAGAGCTGTTCGGGCGGAATGTTGGAAGTGGCCAGCAGCACCGCGCCTGAGCGGAACAGGTGGCCGAACAACCGCCCCAGCAGCATTGCGTCGGTAATGTCGTTGACCTGAAACTCGTCGATGCCGATCAGCCAGCCGCGCGCCAGCACCTCCTTGGCGGCCTGTTCCACCGGGTCGGTGTCTTCCCACAGCTTCCCGGCGGCCTGGCGGGCGCGGATGTCGGCAATGAGGTTGTGCACATGCTGCATGAAAGAGTCGAAATGCCAGCGCTGGCCATGCTCACGCGCTGCCGGAGCCTCGGCGAAGAACAGATCCATCAGCATGGTCTTGCCGCGTCCTGGCGGGCCATGGAGATAGATGCCGCGCGGCGGCGTGGGGGATTTGCGCGCGCCGAACCACCTGCCCAGCCAACTGTCCTGCGGTGGGTGATAGTCGCGCAGTCGTGCAGCCAGGGCATCCAGCTGTTCGGCCGTGCGGCGCTGTTGCTCATCCGGCGTGATGCCGCCTTGCGCCTGCAGCCGTTGCAATGCCGTGGAAACCGGGCCTGTCATGGAATTGCCCCATCAAGTCGGCGGGAGCACTACAGGCGAGGCGAGCCGGGCCGGGCAGGAAGGATGGAAAAACAGTTCAGTCGCTGCCGGCAGCCTCGCCGTTGGCGCCATTGCCCTTGCGGGCGCGCGATGTGCGGGTGGTGCGGCGGCGGCGCACGGTCTTGCGCGGCGTGGCGGCGTCATCATCCGCTGCTGGCGCAGGCTGTTCCGCTGCCGCGGCCTCGCTTGCATCGGCGACATCGGTGGCACCAGCAACATCGGCCTGCGTGTCCAGCGGCATCTCCACCGGCCTGGTGAGGAACTCCGGCGGAGCGTCGTCCCACGCGGGTTGGGGCTGCTCCTGTGCCGTGGCAACGGCTTGCGCCTCGACGGTGGCGCCGTTACCAGCGTTATCGCCATTACCGCCATTGCCGGCTTCCTCGCCGGAAGCCGCCTCGGTGGGCAACACCACCACCTGGGCCTTGTCCACCGGCTCCACCGCTGCCGCAACATCCGGCTGATCGGTTGTCTCGCCGCCATTGCCCTTGCGGCGGGTGGCGGCCTCCTGGCGGCGCTGCTCCTGCTGGGCGCGGCGCTGCTGGATCTGTTCCTGCGCGGCGGCGATGATGCGCAAGTAGTGTTCGGCGTGCTGGAAGTAGTTTTCCGCCTTCACCATGTCGCCGGAAGACAGGGCATCGCGCCCCAACTGGGCATACTTGTCGGCAATTTGCTGCGGCGTGCCGCGCACCTTCACGTCGGGGCCGTTGCTCTCGTAGACCTTGTTGGCCGGGTTCGGCTGACGGCGTGAACGCGCGCGCGCGCGGTTTCTGTGCTGTGGCTGTCTCATGTCGTCTCGCTTGATGCTGATGCCCTTGCGATGATCCGTGGCAGTCATGGCTGGAGCGCTTCATGCGCTTGCCGGCCCCCGCCACCCGTCTGATTCATCTGCCTGATGATCGTGTATCGGCCTGTTGCCAAATCCGTCAGGCCCGTGCCTTCTCCCGGCCTTTCCAGATGGTGCGCCATGTGTTGCCTGGCCGTCCACCCTGTTGCGTCATCGTGTGTATCCTGTCGATGTCCGCCGAGCTACACCCTCCATGGGAGCGTGATCATCATCGCTGGCCATATCGGCTATTTACCCTCATGTGCGGCGCTTTCCAAGCAAAGATTGCACGCACGGCGCAAAAAATCCGCCTGGGGCGACAAAACCCGCGCGAATGGTCAATCGGTAGTTACCCGCCGCAAGGCCACCACCCGTGCAATGCCGGCCAGGTCGGGCTGGATGGAGGGCAGCGCATCACCCGGCGCAAAGCCGTGTTGCGTGAACATCCGCCGCACCGATTCGGCCTGCCCCTGCCCCACCTCCAGCAGCAGCCAGCCGCCGGGGCGCAACACCCGCGCGGCGCGTGCCGCCAGCGCGCGGTAGGCGCTCAACCCGTCTTCTCCGGCGACAAGCGCCAGCGGCGGGTCGTGGCGCACTTCCGGCGACAGGGCGCGCATCTCCTCTGCCCGCAGGTAGGGCGGGTTGGACACCAGCACATCCAGCGGCCCGGCAACGGGGGCCAGCCATTCCCCGCACACGCAGGCCAGCCGCGATGCCACGCCATGGCGCGCGGCGTTGCGCCGCGCCACCCGCAGGGCCGCTTCCGACACGTCCAGCGCCAGCCCGCGCGCGGTGGGCCAACCGGCAAGGATGCTGATGATGATGCATCCCGAGCCGGTGCCGGCATCGCAGATCAGTGGCGTGCCCGTGTGCAGCGCCTCGATGTGCTGGCGCAGACGCAGCGCGGCTTCCACCAGCAGTTCGGTTTCCGGGCGTGGGTCGAGCACATCGGGCGTGATGATGAAATCGCGCCCCATGAATTCACGCCGTCCGGCAATGCGCGAGACCGGCTCGCCACGCAACCGGCGGCGCAACATGGCATCGAACCGCCCGGCTTCTTGCGGCGAAAGGCCGCGGCTGTGCTCCTCGGCAATGAG
>JAJRRZ010000095.1 GCA_024279045.1 Alphaproteobacteria bacterium | reverse complement strand
GTTTTTCCGGTCTGCCCCGCCGCCGCTGGCGGGGCTTTTTTGAGACCTTTCACCGCCATGCGCGCATGCATGCGTGCATATGCGGCCCTCCATATGTTCGTTCAGGTGGCGTTCAGGTTGGATATTGCAGCCTTGTCATGAAGCGCAGGTAATGCGCGAAGGCCAATGTGCCCGAGGGCGGGAGGAAATGCTCGATTTCATGTCGCGCGGCGTGGTGTTCGCCATGTCGCGGCATGAGTGGCGAATTGCGCACAGGGAAGGGAAAAACGATGATCGCTCCCCGGTTCTTCATGGATTTGAATGCTTCCGCCACGTGTCTTGCCGACATTCGGCATCGCAACCATTGCCACAGCCGAATATCCGGCATTCTCGCGTTTTGCCTCGGCCTGCTGCTGTTCTGCGCCATGCTGCTGGCAAGCGCCGCCCGCGCCCAGGATGCGCCACCACCGCCCCTGCTGAACGGTGGTGATGGCGTCATCACCGGCTTCTCCGGTACCGTGGAGCAGGCCGGAAAGCCGTTCATCGACCTCGATGGCGCGGCGGCGAAAATCATGGCCCTGTCGCGCACCGGCCCGGCCTGGGGGCAGTTGGAAATGCCGCCAGTGCGCCGCGAGATCCCCACCCGCGAAACGGGCCAGGTCTTTGGCATCGCCATCGACAACCTGGTGCCAGCCAATGTCTATCTGGGCGCCACCGCCGCCTTTGGCCTGCGCATCGTTACCCCTGATGCCGACGGCGACGGCATTCCCGAAATTGCCCTGAAGGGCCAGCCGGACGCGCAATGGATGGAAGGCCAGTGGGGCCCCGGCGGCGGCCCGGGCAGCATCTGGAAGGTCAATGGCGCCACTGGCGTGGTGGAGCTGTTCGCCACCCTGCCCAACTCCGGCCCCGGCATCGGCAACATCGCCTATGATCATTTCCGCTATCAGCTCTTCGCCTCCAACCTCGATGATGGCCTCATCTACCGCCTCGACCTCAACGGCAACATTCTTGATACATACGACCACGGCCAGACGGGCCGCGCCGCCGCCGGCATGACGCCGGTGGCCGACGATGGCCGCACCGCCGATATCACCTCGCCTGCCTTCAGCGTGGAGAACACCAATACCTGGGGGCTGACCGACATCCGCCGCCAGGTCTGGGGCCTCGCCGTGCGTGGCGACCGGCTCTATTACGCCGTTGCCACCGGCCCGGATGGCGGCCCGCAGATCTGGTCGGTGGGCATCAACATCGACGGTTCCCTGGCCAATGATGCGCGGGTGGAAATCGCCGCCGTGCCCGGCGGCCTGCCGGTGTCCGACATGCTGTTCACGCCGTCTGGCCGCATGATCCTCGCGCAGCGCGGCATGCTGCTCAACAGCCTCGACAACACCCGCTTCCACATTCCCGGCGCCGACCGCGTGCTGCGCTATCGCCGCGACCCGAAGACCGGCCAATGGATCCAGGAGCCGCAGGAATACGCCGTCGGCTTCCCGCGTCCTTATCGCAATGCTTCCGGCGGCGTGGCCCTGTCCTGCGCCGGCAGGCTGTGGGTCAGTGGCGATCAGTTGCGCAACGACCCGGAAGTCGTGCCCGATCCGCCGTTCGTCGTGCACGGCCTGCAGCGCATGTTTCAGCGCCTGGTCAAGCCGCGCAACATGCCGCCGTTCTCCGCCGTTTTCGTGGATTATGACGGGCGCTTCGGCGATGCGCAGAACGCTGGCCACGTGGGCGACGTGGAAGTTTATCGCGACTGCATCGGCTGGCCCCGCCCGCCGCGCGGCTGGCTGCCGCCGATGAAGGATGGCGTGCCCACCTGGACGCCGCCCGATCTGTTCAAGCAGGGGCTGGAGTGCGTGCGCGATGCCGAAACCGGCGATCTGCTGTGCGACTACGCCATTTATGCCTACAACTGGAAGAAGGCCCCGCGCACCGGCGGCATGATCTTCTACGATATCCCCGGCGCGGATGTGTCCTTCGATGCCATGCTCGGCGCCTCGTTCTCCGTTGGCGGCTCGCTGGGCTTCTCGTGCAGCCAGCCCGGCGGCCCCGGCACGCCCATCAAGTGCGAATCTTCCGGCTCCTTCAGCCTCGATTTCGGCGCTTTCGTAGAGCTGAAGCTGCGCACGCGCATTCCCGCCGCGGCCATTGCCGTGGAGTTGCCCATCGGCGAGGAGGCCTGGAAACTGCCCGCGCTGGCCAACTGCGTGGCCTGGGAGCCGGACGGCACCCCCGGTGCCTGCACCGTGCCGACGCCAAAGGATCCCTGGCCAGTGCCAAAGAAGGATCTCGTCTTTTGCGAAAAACAGGATGACGGCAGCACAGATTGCACCGTGCTGCTCACCTTCCGCAACGCTGGCGCAGGCACTTTCAACGGCATTGCCACCATCACCGACAATGTCGGCCCCGGCGTAACCCTGGTGGGCGATAGCGACGGCTTCGACACCGACGGGTTCACGCCGCTTTCCTGGACATGCACGCAGGCAGGGGGTGCCGGCACGCCCATCGAGTGCAGCACCGACAACCCGGTAACCGTCGGCTCCGGTGAGCAGGTGGACGTGCTGGTAACGGTGAAGATCCCCGCCGATGCCGAGCCGGAGGCATGGCGTGATTGCGCCATGATCGATGAACACGGCCCGAAGGCCTGCATCGACAAGAAGGAACCCCCACGCCTGACGCCGGAGAAGGAGCGTAGCGAGTGCAAGAAGGGGCCTGACGGCATCACCTGCACCTATCGCCTGCGCATCCGCAACGACGGCCCCGGTGTGCACGAAGGCCCGCTGAGCATCACCGACTCCGTCGGCCCCGCCGCCACGCTGGCCGGCGATTCCGACGGCAACGGCCCCGACGGCCCGGTAAGCTGGACATGCAGCCAGGCCGGTGGCGCGGGCACGAACATCACCTGCACCTCCTATGCGCCGGTGCGGCTCGATCCGGGTGAGTCCGCCCATGTGGACATCACCATCACCTATCCGGCGGATGCGAAGGAGGAAGACATCGCCGACTGCGCCTTCATCGAGCCCGGCGGCCCCGATGCCTGCCTGCCCGGCAACATCGAAAAGCCGAAGCTCGACCTCGGCAAGGCGCTGGAAGGCTGCAAGCGCGACGGCCATGACTGGGTCTGCACCTACGCCATCACCATCACCAACACTGGCGGTGGCGCATTCAGTGGCCCGTTGAACTTCAGCGACGACGTCGGCCCGCAGACGACCTATGTCTCCCACGCCCCGGCGGCGGACTGGACATGCAGCCAGCCCAGCGGTATGGGTGGCGACATCGCCTGCAATTCCAACGCGCCTGTCAATCTGCCGGCGGGTGGCAGCAGGACGGTAACTATCACCACGCGCACCCCGCTCGGCCTGGATGCAAAGAACTATCGTGATTGCGCGCAGTTGAAGGTGGACGGCCACGAGGGTCGGGAGTGCGTCGATGCTCCGCCACCGCCTCCACCACCAGCCAAACCGAAACTGGAGCGCACCAAGGCGCTGAAGAACTGCCGCATGGATGGCGAGTCGCTGCAATGCAGCTTCATCATCACCATCACCAATACCGGCAGTGCTCCTTTCAGTGGCACTCTGAGATTTCTGGATATGGCTGCCAATGGTTCATGGACATACCAGTCCACCATCACCCCCGGCTGGAACTGCACGCAAGCAACCACCGGTTCTCCGGTGCACTGCAGCTCTACCGCGCCGCAAAACCTCGCTCCTGGCGCCAGCCAGACGGTGGAAATCACCTTGTCGAGGCCTGGCGAACCGGATGGAGACCGCACCAGTGTGAACAACTGTGTGCTCAAATATGACAGAGGTCATGAGCGCTCCTGTGTGGAGGTGAAGATTCCCGTACCCGAATGGCAGAAGAAGCTGAAGGAGTGCGTCCGCAAGGACAATGGCGTCGAATGCACCTTCACCTTCACCATGCGCAATACCGGGGAGGCGGACTATGTCGGCCTCGGTAGTTTCACCGACTACCCCTCTGCCGGTGGCGTGCTGGTCTCCAGCAACCCGCCTGCCGGTTGGGGCTGCCGGCAGATAGCCACAGGCAGCTCGCCTGCCATCCGTTGCGAAAGCGGTGATGACATCACCATTCCGCCCGGTGGTGCCGTCAGTGGAGAACTGACCATCCGCTATCCCGGCAGCGAGAAGGCACCGTTCAATTGCTGGTTCCCGTATCATCTCGACGACACGAAGCGTTGCATCGACGTCAAGGTGCCGCCAGAGCCGCAGCCGGTATGTCCGCCGGGCACAACGGGCTTCCCCAAGGGCACGCAACTGCCACAGGGCTTCGTGTTGGTGGAAACCCTCAATGACGGCACGCAATGCGCCCGCTATCGGCTGACCCAGACGCCCGTGCCGGTACCGGTGCCGCCACTGACAACACCAAAGCCGCATCCCACGCCGCAACCACCGCGCTGCAACGCTGGCGAACGCACGCTGACCACCCGCGCTGCCGCCCGCGACTATCAGCGCCGTGGCTGGAGTTTACGCCGCGTGCAGCGCGACGGCATCACCCGCTGGTGCGCCGCGCCACCAGTGCGGGCAAACTGCAAGCCTGGCTGGCAGCCGCTCAGCGGCGCCGACCTGCGCCCCCTGAAGCGGCAAGGCTGGCGCTTCTACAGCATCAAGCGTCGTGGCCGCGTGGTGCTGTGGTGCGGCAAGCCACCGGTAGTGCGTGGTTGCCCGAAGGGCTGGCAAAGCGCCATGCCCAACCCGAACTTCTACCGTGAAAGAGGCTGGCAGGTGCGTCGCTTCGGCAACGAGTGGTGCATGAAGCCCACGCCCAACACGCGGTATTGCCGTGCGGGCGGGCGCGTTCTGCAGAACTACGACGAGGCCGAGCGCCTGCGCCGTCAGGGTTGGAGTGTGGACTTCGTGCGTGGCCCCGGCCCTGATGGAACGCCTTACTGGTGCATCTATGGCCCGCCACGGCAGTGTCCGAAGGGCTACAAGCCCGTTAAGGCCGCAGAGGTAGGCGCCTTGCGCCGGCGCGGCTGGACTGTGCGGCGTGGTGGCCGTGTGTGGTGCGCCAGGCCTCCGGTGGCAAAGCCGCAGTGCCCAGATGGCTGGCGGCAAGTGCCCAGCCGCGATTATGCCCTGCAACGCGGCTGGCAGGCGCGCTTCATCCGCGTGCCGGCAGGCCCGGCAGCCACGCGCGGCATCTGGTGTGCCAGGCCGGGCAAGCAGCCCCCGGTGCTGAGCTGCCCGCAAGGCATGCAGCAGGTCAGCCGTCAGCGCTTCAAGCTGTGGCGCCAGCGCGGCTGGCCGACAGCCGCGGTGCGCCGCAATGGTCGCGTGCTCTACTGCGGCAGGCGTGGGGAAGTGAGCCGCCCCTGCCCGAAGGGAATGAAGCGCGTTGGCAATCGCTGCGTCCGCATTGATCTGCCACCGCGCCCCAAGCCCTGTCCGAAAGGGCAGGTGCGTCGTGGCAACCGCTGCGTGCCGGTGGTGCGCCCCTGCCCGAAGGGCATGAAGCGCGTTGGCAACCGCTGTGTGCGCATTGATCTGCCACCGCGCCCCAAGCCCTGTCCGAAAGGGCAGGTGCATCGTGGCAACCGCTGCGTGCCGGTGGTGCGCCCCTGCCCGAAGGGCATGAAGCGCGTTGGCAATCGTTGCGTGCGCATCGAACGCCCACGCCCACGCGCATGCCCCAAGGGCACCGTGCGCACGAACAAGGGATGTGTGCCCGTGCGCATCGATCCACGCGCCCTGCATGATATCCCACGTCAGCAGAAGCCGCCTACGCTCTACTGAGCGGCGCTGTTCTCACGCCAGCCAGAAAGGCGGAGCCACCACCCGGCGGCTCCGCCTTTTTCGCGTTTAACGTCGAATTAACCATGATCGTTAACACTCGCCACCATCAGGGGACGCCAACTCGCATCACCAGATGGGGGCAAGAACATGAAAAAGCACCTGCTTCATCTCGCCGTGGCCGGCCTGTGCGCCGTGTCGCTGTCCGGTTGCTTGGGCGCCACACCACCGGGCGAGCGCACCATCCGCTACAGCTACTGCACCAATCCCGCCGGTGAGGTGGTCAAGGACCCTGCCGCCGCGGTGGAAAAGGGCATTGCCCTGCGCTGTTACAACTTCACCGCCAACTGAAGCCAGCGGCATACAGAAACGGAAAGCAGGGAAAGCCACCATGATTGGCAGACGCGGCAAATGCTGGCCCGCCGCCACGCGCAGCAGCAACTGGCAGGTGCAGACGCGTGGTGGCGCGGGGCACGCCGCCAGCACTTGGCGCAAGTGGATGGAGCCGGTGCGTTCGCACCCGCATGCGCTCAACACCACCTCAACGCAACGCGCCGCCAGCAAGGCGGAACCAACATGCGCCAGCCCCGGCGCTCCCCGCAACCCCTCCACCGACAACCGCTAACGCTGACCGTCCACGCATCACGGATCACATATGGCAGGCCCGCATCAAGCCAGTCGCCATGAGTGCGTGTGGCGCGCCCGCGCTTGCCGTGTCTTGCGCGGCCTTGAAGTGGGGTGATCAGTGGCATGATGGGTGAGGGCAGGGTAGCCGGAGCATGGCAACCGGAAGCCTGCGTTCGGGTGCGCAGGTTCGCAGGCCTTTGTGCTCCATGCTCTGCCCTTGTGCCCCTTTTGCGCTCCACCGGCCAAATCAGCCGCCACAGCCCTTCAGGTGTTCCGCCAGTCGCGGCAATATTTCCACGAAATTGCATGGCTTCGTGCGCGCATCGAGCTGCTTGCTCAGCAACTCGTCCCAGCCATCCTTCACCGCGCCGGTGGAGCCGGGCAGGCAGAAGATGTATTTGCCCCTCGCCACCCCGCCGGTGGCCCGGCTCTGCATGGCCGAGGTGCCGATCTTCGGCCACGAGACCAGAAAGAAGCCGATCTGAAACCCCTCGATCTCCTTTTCGAACAGCGCCCGCGCCGCCTCGATGGTTACATCACGACCCGTCAGCCCCGTGCCGCCGGTGGAGATGATTACGTCCACATCCTCGCGCTCCAGCCAAGCGGCCATTTGCGCACGAATACGCTCCACGTCATCGGCCACTATGGCGCGGTCGGCGAGCCTGTGCCCGGCCTGCTCGATGCGCCCGGCCAGAATGTCGCCCGACCTGTCATCCTCCAGTGTGCGCGTGTCCGACACCGTCAGCACGCAAATGTTCAGCGGCACGAATTTCCGCTCGCCCCCACCATGCGCATGCCCGCTCATTGCAACCTCCTTACCGCATCAGCGAGAATTTCTTTGTCAGATCATGCAGTGTGCCGTTCTTCTCGAACAGCGCCACGCACACGAAGCTGGCCTCGTCCACCGTAACAGCGGCAGTATTGGCCAGTTGCTTCTCGGTGTTCTCGTCCACCAT
>JAJRRZ010000094.1 GCA_024279045.1 Alphaproteobacteria bacterium | reverse complement strand
GGGCGGAGCGCGACATGGTGCACAAGCGGCTGGAAAAGTTCGTTGCGCGGCATGTGCAGGGGTTGTTGCCGCAGCTCTTCGCTCTGCGCGAGGACGAGACGATAACCGGGCTGGCGCGCGGGCTGGCCTTCCGGCTGGTGGAAGCGCTGGGCGTGCTGCCGCGCGAGGAAGTGGCCGAGGAGGTCAGGCAGCTCGATCAGGAGGCGCGCAAGCCGTTGCGCGCGCACGGGGTGCGCTTCGGGGCCTATCACGTCTTCATCCCCGCCCTGCTGAAGCCCGCGCCGACACAATTGCGCCTGTTGCTGTGGCGACTGTGGCGCGAGAAGGAAACCGGTCAGGCCGGGGACATTCCGCCACCGCCGGCCAATGGCCTGACCTCCGTGCCGCTGGATGAGGGCTGGCCCGATGGCTATGCCTTTGTCGCCGGTTACCGTCCCTGTGGCGCGCGGGCGGTGCGTGTGGACATGCTGGAACGCCTTGGCGACAAGATCCGCGATGTGGTGTTCTGGAAGCCGCGCTTCAACGGCGAGGAGCGCCCGCAAGGCTCGGTGGAGGGCGGTGGCTTCACGGTGATTCCGGACATGATGTCGCTGGTCGGCTGCTCCGGCGATGACTTCGCCGCCATTCTGCAATCGCTGGGCTACCGCCCGCAGGTGCGCAAGGTGGCCGTGGAAGAGCAGGGCGGGCCGGCAGACGGCAAGGAGCCGCAGGCGGCGGCGGAAGAACAGGCTGCCGGAAAGGCAGAGACTGCCGGAAAGGCCGAGGTTGTCGGGAATGCCGAAGCTGCCGGGAATGCCGAAGCTGCCGGGAATGCCGAGACCGCCGAGGTCAGCGAAGCCGAGAACAAAGAACCGCCGGCAGGCGACGTGGTGGAAGAGGCCGCATCCGAGGCTGTCGAGACAGAAACCGGGAAGCAGCAGGCCACGCAATCGCAGACCACGCAACCGCAGGCCACGCCAGCAAGCGCTGCCACAGAAGAAAATGGCTCGCAGAAGTTGGGGGATGCTGCACCACAAGAGCCGGGGGCAGCCGCCAGGCAGGAGGCGGGCGAGACCGCTGCGCAGGAGGAGGAGATCACCGTCTGGTGGCCCGACGGCACCGGTCCCTTCCGCAAGAAGCGCAACACCAGCAGCAGGGCGCACAAGCCGCATGGTGCCGGCCCGCGCCGTCAAAAGTCGCGCAAGGGCGATGCGGGCAAGCCTTCCGGCAAGCCGCCGCGCGGCGGCAAGGGCAGGCCACGGCGCGAGAAGCAGCCCGACCCGGACAGTCCCTTCGCCGTGCTGGCCAGGCTGAAGCAGCAATCGGACTGACAGACACGGGCCGCCAGCCATGTCGCGCCGCGGCAAAACGAAAAGGCCATCTTCCGCGGCCAATGCAGCCGCAACCGGCGCAAGCGGCCCGGATGCCCGCCATGCACAGCGGCTGGACAAGTGGCTGTGGTGCGTGCGCATCACCAGAACCCGCGGCGAGGCGGCGCGGCTGATCGAGGCGGGGCATGTGCGCCTGAACCGGTTGAAGGTGAAAAAGCCCGCCGCGCCGCTGCGCATCGGCGATGTGCTCACCGTGGCGTGTTTCGGGCAGGTGCGCGTCTATCGCGTGCTGGGCTTCAGCCAGCGCCGCGTCAGCGCGGCTATTGCTGCTACCCTGCGCGAGGAGCTGTAGTCGGCATAACCATCCGGCAGCTCCTGACGGCGGGGTAGTGATGGCGCGATGTTCAAAGTTTCGGCACATCCACCTTGCGCAGCAGCTCGCGGGTGATGCGCTTGGAAAACTCCACCGCCGGCTGATTGAACGGATCCAGTCCCATGGCATAGCCGGTGAGAATGGTCTCCAGCATGAAATGCATGAACAGCGCGCCGAGCACCTCCTCGTCCAGCGTGTCGATGTGGATGGTGCGCACCGGCCTGCCCTTGCGCATCAGGCTTTCCACCGTGGCGCGCTGTTCGCAATCGGTCAGATCGCCGATGGTGCGCCCGCCCAGGCAGTTCAGCCGTTCGTCGCCGTCCTGCGCCAGCGCCGCCGGGGCGCGGTAGCCCTGCCCGGCGGTGTTGGGCATGATGATGGTGAACAGCTTGTCGTTCGGCCCGTCGAGAAACAGTTGCAGTTGCGAGTGCTGATCCAGCGGCCCCGTGGCGCTGACGGGAAGTGGGCCCTTGCCATTCTTGCCCAGGCTCTCCGCCCACAACTGTCGCCACCAGGCGGTGAACAGCGTCAGCTGGCTGGTGTAGGGCATCATGATCACCGCTCGCAGTTGCGCCGCGCGCAGAAAACCGATGTGCAGCGCCGCACCCACCAGCGGTGGGTTTCTGGTCAGATCGACATCCTCCCGCAGGGCCAGATCCAGCACACGTGCTCCGGCATGGCGCAAGCGCTCTGCATCCAGCCCCAGCAGGCAGGCCGGCAACATGCCGACGATGGAAAAGGCCGAATAGCGCCCACCTATATCCTTGGGATGATCCATCACCGGGATGCCATGCAGCGCTGCAATGCGCCGCAACGGATTGTCCGTCCCATTGCTGGGTTCGGTGATGATCAGCATGCGCTCCGCCAGCGTGGCGCCCAGCCCGTGCACCTGCAGGTAATCGATGGCCCACAGGCACTGCATCAGCGTTTCCGCCGTGGAGCCGGACTTGGAAACGATCAGAAAACGCAAGCCTTCCAGCTCCAGCTTGCTGATGAAGCGCTCCATCCAGGGCGTTTCGGGGTTGTCCATCACGTGCAGTTCCGGCAGAACCTGTTCACCGGGCCTCAGAAAACGAGCCAGTTGCCGCAAGGCGCGTGGCGCCAGTGCTGATCCGCCAATGCCGAACAGCACAACATCGCGTGCCCCTGCCGCCAACCGTTGCGCCGCGAGCTGGAAACGATCGAGATCATCCCGCTCATGCACGATGCTCAGCGCCGGAATGAGTCGCCGCGCATATTCATCCCGCAACCGCTGCAGTGCCTGTTCGCCTTCGTGCAGCGCATTGCGCCATTCCTGCCCTGACAACCCGGATGGACCGATGCTTGAAGCAAGGCAACCAGCCAACTGCTGTTCGTAGGGAATGGGCACCGCCTGTGCCGCCGATCCGTTCATGGCCCTGTTCCCGAAACAATTGATGTTCATGCCGCCGTTCCTGTCATCTACCAGACCCTGGCAGAGAATAATTGCAAACCATCACGAAACGGTTGACGGGCATCAGCGACAGAAAGTACCCGCCGGTGCCCTGCGGAGGTGGCAACGGCATCGGAAGGATGGCATCTGCTCAAGAAACAGGACATCAGGCGTGTATCGGCCTGTCGATGGCGGCCAAGGCGGCCTCGCGCACGGCTTCGGAAAGGGTGGGGTGCGCATGGCAGGCATGGGCCAGATCTGTCGCCGTGGCCTGGCGCGCCAGCAACGCCGCCACCTCGTGGATCAGCTCGCCGGCCATCGGTCCCAGGATGTGTGCGCCCAGCAGCCGGCCTGTGTCCTTGTGAGCAAGGATCTTCACGAACCCGGCGGTGGCGTTCATCGCCCGCGCCCGACCATTGGCCATGAAGTGGAACGTGCCCTTCGCATGGGCTACGTCCGCCGCCTTCAGCTCTTCCTCGGTGAAGCCGACGCTGGCCGCCTCGGGCAGTGTGTAGAGCACCGAAGGAATGGCGGCATAGTTGACCAGGGCGTGCTCCTTTTGCCCGGCCAGCAGCGCGGCCAGCGCCATGCCCTCTTCCTCCGCCTTGTGCGCCAGCATCGGCTGGCCGATGACATCGCCAATGGCGTAAATGCCCTTGCAGGCGGTCTCGAAGGCATCGTTGACGGGAATGAACCCGGCCTCGTCCGGCTTGATGCCGACGTTCTCCAGTCCCAGATCATCTGTGAAGGGACGCCGCCCGGTGGCCAGCAATGCCCGTTCTGCGCGCAGGGTTTCTGCCTTGTCGTTTCCGCCGCTATTGCGCTGGCGCATCTCCACCAATGCCGCGCCGTTGTCGGCGCGCGCCGCCGTTACCGCCCGGCCCGTCAGGATCTTCGCCCCGCGTTTCTTCAGCTCGCGAGTGAGTGTCTTGGCGATGTCCGCATCCCAGCCGGGCAGAATGGCATCGGCATATTCGATGATGGTTACCTCCGCGCCCAGCCTGCGCCACACAGAGCCAAGCTCCAGACCGATGACGCCGCCGCCAATGACGGCCAGCGAGGCGGGTACCTCTGGCAGGGACAGTGCCTCGGTGGAGGTAATCACGCGCTCGCCGTCCACCTCCACGCCTGGCAGTGGCGCGGGTGCGGAGCCAGTGGCGATGACAATGGCGCCAGCCTGCACCTTTTTTGCCTTGCCCCTGCCTTTCGCGCCGCCGCGGATTTCCACCACATCCGGCGCAACGATGCGGGCATTGCCGTCGATGTGCTCGATGCCGTTCTTTTTGAACAGCGAGGCCAGCCCGCGCACGTTGGCCTGCACCACCTGCTGCTTGAAGGCCATCATCTGGGCGATGTCGATGCGCGGCGTGCAGCCGACGATGCCCATCTCGGCGAAATGCGTCTGCGCCTCGTGGAAGCGTTCCGAGACATGCAGCAGCGCCTTTGACGGAATGCAGCCGACATTCAGGCAGGTGCCGCCCAGGGTGTCGCGGCGCTCCACGACGGCCACCTTCAGCCCCAGTTGCGCGCAGCGAATGGCGCACACATAGCCACCCGGCCCGGCGCCGATGATGAGCACGTCAAAGCGTTTGGTCATGGTGGAAACTCCACGGTGTATCCGCCGTGTTCATGCCGATGGCGGTGTGGTGCGAGGAGATGAAGCGGCGCCGCGCCGGAACAATATCCCGGCGACGCCCGATGTGGAGTATCGGCCTTCCGGCACACAAGAGCAAGCCCGCGAACGGGAAATAAGTCAGCCGCCACATCACGAACGGTAATACCTGGTATCAGCATGACCTGCTGCCCGGCTGGCCGGTAGCGTGGCCTGCCCGCACGGCGCGGCATGTTCAGCGCGGCAGCAGGGTTTCGCCCATGAGGTATTCGTCGATGGCCGCGGCTGCCTGCCGGCCCTCGCGGATGGCCCACACCACCAGCGACTGGCCTCGGCGCATGTCGCCGGCGGCAAACAGCTTGTCCACGGACGTGCGGTAGGTGTCGGTATCGGCCAGCACGTTGCCGCGCTCGTCCAGCTTCAGCGCATCGCCCAGCTCGGCAATCATGCCCTCGTGCACCGGGTGGACAAAGCCCATGGCCAGCAGCACCAGGTCGGCCTTGATCTCGAAATCGCTGCATTCGATGGGCTGAAGCTGTTCGTCCACCTTCACCATGTGGGCGGTGCGCACATGGCCGTTCTCGTCGCCGGAGAAGCGCTCGGTGCGCACCTGCCACATCAGCTCCGCGCCCTCGGCCTGCGAGGTGGAAATGCGCAGCTTGCGCGGCCATTCCGGCCAGATGGTCAGCTTGTCTTCCTTCTCCGGCGGCCTGGGCAAGATTTCCACCTGGGTTACCGACAGCGCGCCCTGGCGGATGGAGGTGCCGACACAGTCGGAGCCGGTATCGCCACCGCCAATGACCAGCACGTGCTTGCCTTCCGCAGTAATCGGCTCTTCGCCCTCCTTCAGGCCCTCGCCGGAGACGCGGCGGTTGGACTGGCCGAGAAACTCCATGGCGAAGTGAATGCCCTTCAGTTCGCGCCCCGGCACGGGCAGGTCGCGCGGCTTCTCCGAGCCGCCTGCCACCAGCACGGCATCGTATTCGTCGAGTAGCGCCTTGAGCTTCACATCCACGCCGACATGCACGCCGGTGTGAAAGGTTACGCCCTCTTCCCGCATCTGTTCCACGCGGCGCTGCACGATGTGCTTTTCCAATTTGAAATCGGGAATGCCATAGCGCAGCAGGCCACCGGGATATTGCTGCTTTTCGTAGACATGCACCTCGTGCCCGGCGCGGGCAAGCTGCTGGGCGGCGGCCAGCCCCGCCGGGCCGGAGCCGACGATGGCGACGCGCTTGCCGGTTTTCTTCTCCGGCGGCTGTGGCGTTACCCAGCCCTGCTGCCAGGCGTTGTCGGCAAGCTGGCATTCCACCGTCTTGATGGTTACGGGGAT
>JAJRRZ010000093.1 GCA_024279045.1 Alphaproteobacteria bacterium | reverse complement strand
TCCCACTCCTGTTCCGTCATTTGCGTGCTCATGGATGCCATCTCCCTTGCAGAAGGAATCAGATGGCATCCCATGAATCACATGTTCGCTTCCTTGGGAATCCTTCGCCGTCAATCTGAATCATTTCGTCCACACAACCTAATGACTCATCAGCACCGGCATGGTCATCTCGTCCAGCACGTGGCGCGTCGCGCCGCCGAAGACATATTCGCGCAGCCGCGAATGGCCCCACGCGCCCATTACCAGCAAGTCGGCTCCGGCATCCTTCGCATGGGCCAGCAGCGCCGCGCCGGCATCCGCATGGCCAGCGGAGGAAATGCCGCGCCCTTCCGCCGCGATGCCCGCGCGCTGCAGCGCCGCGACCACATCTTCCAGCGGCCTGCGCCGCGCCTTCGTTTCCTTCAGCGCATCCACCCACACCACCTCCACCTTGCCGGCATCCCGCAGCACCGGCATGGCATCGTGCAGGGCGCGGGCTGCCTCGCGCGAGCAGTTCCAGCCCACCACCACGTGCCCGAAGTCGGGCGTCGCCTCGCCATCGCGCGGCACGAACAGCACCGGCCTGCCGGTCTCCATCACCAGCCGGTCGGCAAAGTCGGCCTCCAGGTCGGGGGTTTCCTCCAGCGGTGGCTGGCCGGTGATCAGCATGTCCTGCACCCGCGCCATGCCGATGACCGTATCGGCCACCAACGGCGACAGGCTTTCCAGCAGGTGCCATTCGCAATCCACGCCGTGCTCCTCGCAGGCCGCCCTGAAGGCCACGTGCACCTCCTCGCCGCGCTTGCGGAACACCTTGCGCTGCGCCTCGAACACCTCTGGCGGCACATGCACCGTAACCACCGGATACAGCCGCAGCGCCGGCACCACGTACAGCCCGCTCAGGTGAGCACCGAAACGCCGCGCCAGCGCCGCGGCGAACCGGCTCAGATGTTCGCGCCTGTCATGGTCATTGAGCGAAACCAGCAGGTTTTTCATCGTGCCCTCCCTGTGCCGGGCCGAAAGGGAATGCTCTTTACTGATATGGGAGGCACCGGCCCGCATTGAAAGGCTCCATCCTGATGCAAGCCAGCCCCGTGCCTCCGTCCAACCACTTGGCCACCTTGCGCACAATTGCTGGGTGGTCGGGAGGGGGGAGAGGGCCGGTGCCACACGCCTCAGCGCAAAACAAGCCCCGCGTTCCCGTCCAACCACTTGGCCATCATATCGGGTGGTTGGGCGGGGGCGCGGGGCGGTGGGCGGTCGCGCTTCAGCGCAAAAAGGCAAGAGAGTGCCGGACCGCAGCGGAAAGAGGGGGAACGAAGCGACAGCCGATGTCTCTCGCAATCCACAGTCCGAGCACTCTCTCGTCCACCTTGTGGCATGCGGCCCGGCAGGGTTCCTTGACGGGAATCAAGAACGGCGCACGCCCATGCAATTTTTCTCCGGAACCCTTTTCCCGCCGCTTTCGCCGGCATAGATCAGAAGCAGGTGCCGATTGCGAAAGGCGGCAGCAGGAGCCAGTGGCATGCCCCGTGTCGATGACAGCCAGGCGCAGGTGGTGCGTTTCTTGCGTGATGCCGCCAACTGGCCCATGCCGGCAGCGCAGGTGCGGTATGTCGAAACCCACATCTCGCACCTGTTCCTCGCCGGTGATCTGGCGCTGAAGATGAAGAAGGCGCTGAAGCTGCCGTATCTGGATTTTTCCACGCTGGACAACCGCGCCCGGTACTGCCGCCGCGAGCTGGAGGTGAATGCGCAATTCTCGCCGGAGCTGTATCTGGGGCTGGCGCGGGTGCGCCGTGATGAACACGGTGCGCTGCGGCTGCACTTGCAGGCTGGTACCGATCTGGCCGAGACCGGCCCGCAGGCGGGCAAGACGCTGGAATGGCTGGTGTGCATGCGCCGCTTCGATGAGCACGCCATCCTCGCCAACCGTTATGCCGATGCGCCACCGCCGCGCCATGAAGCCTTGCGGTTGGCCCATGCCGTGTGCGCCGCGCACCGTGTCGCAGAGCCGCGCCAGCCGGACGATGCCTTCGCCATGTTCGCCCATGTCTGGCAACAGGTGCATGATGCGCTGCTGCCCCATGCCGATGCACTGAAGGAGGCGCCGCTGCGGCAGGTGCTCGATACCTTGCATGCGGCTCTGCGGCAGGCTGCATCACGGCTCGATGCACGTCGGGCCGCGGGATTGGTGCGCCGCTGCCATGGCGATCTGCACCTGGGCAATATCGTCATGATCGACGGCCAGCCGCGCCTGTTCGACGCCATCGAGTTCGACGAGACGCTGGCCACCATAGACGTGCTCTACGATCTCGCCTTTCTGCTGATGGATCTGCGCCACCGCGGCTATGCCGAGGCCGCCAATGCGGTGATGAACAGTTGGCTGGCCCATTGTGATGAAGCGCGCCACCACGCCGACATCGACCTGCTGGCGCCGATGATGAGCCTGCGCGCACTGATCCGCGCCATGGTGCTGATGGATCTGGCCGTGCAGCAGCAGGGGCAAACCCGTGTCGGGACCACCGTCCAGGCCGCGGCCTATGTGCATACGGCGGCAAGCTGTCTGCGCCCGGCCTCGCCCGTGCTGGTGGCGGTGGGCGGGTTGTCCGGCAGCGGCAAGACGACGCTGGCCGCCGCGCTGGCCGCGCGTCTGGCTCCTGCCGCGGGCATGGTGCACCTGCGCTCCGATGTCGAGCGCAAGGTCATGGCGGGGGTGGACGAGTTCACCCGCCTGCCGCCCGGTGCCTACACGCGCGAACCGTCCCGGCAGGTGTACGAGCGCCTGTATCATCGCGCCGCGCTGGCGCTGAAAGCATCGTGGCCGGTTATCGTCGATGCCGTCTTCGCCAGGCCGGAAGAGCGCGCCGCCATCGAGGCCGTGGCGCACGATGCCGGGGTGCCTTTCATCGGCCTGTGGCTGCAAGCGACGCCCGACGTGCTGCGCCAGCGCATCGCCGCGCGCCGTCATGATGCATCGGATGCTTCCGTCGCGGTGCTGGAAAAACAGCTTGCTCATGACCTGGGCGACATCACCTGGCGGCGCATCAGCGCCGAGGGCGCGCCTGAGGAAGTGCTGCAACGGGCACTGGCGGCGCTGCCGCCCGGTCAGAAATGATGATAGCCGTTTTCCCGCGCCACCTCGCGGAAGGGGCGGATGGCCCGCGCCCCCATCTGCTGGATGATCTCCGCCGCCGCCAGCGCGCCCAGCCGCGCCGCGTCCGGCAGCTCCAGTCCGCGCGCATGTCCGGCCAGGAAACCGGCGGCGAACAGATCGCCCGCGCCGGTGGCGTCCACCACCTTCTTCACCGGCGCGGCCTCCACCACGTGCACGTCGTCAGGCAAGGCAATCACCGAGCCGGCAGCGGAGCGCGTCAGCACTGCCAGTGGACAGTCCTGGCGCACCGCATGCATGGCGTCGTTGAAGGTGCTCGCCTGATACAGCGACTTGATCTCCGCCTCGTTGGCGAACAGGATGTCCACCGAATTGCGGATGAGATGCAGGAAATCCTCGCGGTGGCGATCCACGCAGAATGAATCCGACAGCGTCAGCGCCACCTTGCGCCCGGCCTCGCGCGCCACCGCCGCCGCCTTGTGAAACGCCTTCTTCGCCGCTGGCGGATCGAACAGATACCCCTCCAGATAGACAATGCCGGAAGCCTTCACCAGCGCCTCGTCGATGTCCTCGGGGCCGAGGTTCTGCGCCGCGCCCAGCCAGGTATTCATGGTGCGCTCGCCATCCGGCGTTACCAGCACCAGGCAGCGCGCCGTGGACGGTCCATCCGCCGCCTTCGGCGTGTCGAAGTGCGCGCCGGTAGCAGTGATGTCATGAGCAAAGACCTCGCCGAGTTGGTCGTCCTTCACCTTGCCGATGAAGGCGGCCTTGCAGCCGAAGGAGGCCAGCGCCGCGATGGTGTTGGCCGCCGAGCCGCCGGACTGCTCCATCGTCGGCCCCAGCGCCTCGTAGAGATGTTCTGCCTCGACCTCGTCGATCAGCCGCATTGCCCCTTTCACCAGGTCGTGGCGCACCAGGAAATCTTCCTCCACGTGCGCCAGCACATCGACAATGGCATTGCCGATGCCCAGCACGTCATGCGCGGTGTGGTCCATTCGCATTCTCTCCCCTGCTGTTCTGCCCTGCATGGCGGAGCGCCATGTGTGGCATCCGCCGGTTGCGGATATTGCATCTGCCGCAGGGCGGATATGCCATGAAAAGCCCGTCATGCACCGCTGCGACATCTTGCCGCTTAAAACGAAAAGGTTCATAGTCTCTCCCGTTCCTTCCCTCCAACCTGCCAACCAATGGAGGCTCCCATGCAGCACGAAGGCAGGTTCAATCACGCCAATCCCCTCAATGCGGATCTCTTCGGCCTGGCCGAACGCGCGCATTACAACCTTGTACAGCCGGAGCTGTTCGAGCTGGCCATTGCCCGCGGCGAAGGCATCGTTACCGCCGATGGCGCGCTGCGCGTGCTCACCGGCGAACACACCGGGCGCTCCGCCAACGACAAGTTCACCGTGCGCGACGAACTGACGGAAGACACCGTCTGGTGGGACAATAACGCCGCCATGACGGAAGAACACTTTCAGCGCCTGCGCGAGGATTTCGCCACCCACATGAAGGGCAAGACGCTCTTCGTGCAGGATCTCTACGGCGGCGCCGACCCCGCTTACCGGATCAACGTGCGCGTGGTTACGGAAAATGCCTGGCACGCGCTATTCATTCGCTACCTGCTGCGCCGCCCGGCGCTGGCCGATCTCGCCACTTTCCGCGAGGAGCTCACCGTCATCGACCTGCCGAGTTTCACCGCCGATCCGGCCCGGCACGGCACCCGCTCCGGCACGGTCATCGCCCTGAATCTGCGCCAGCGGCTGGTGCTCATCGGCGGCACGTCCTACGCCGGCGAGATCAAGAAATCGGTGTTCACTACCCTGAATTACCTGCTGCCCGACGCTGGCGTGCTGCCCATGCACTGCTCCGCCAATGTCGGCGAGGCCGGCGACGTGGCGCTGTTCTTCGGTCTTTCCGGCACCGGCAAGACGACACTGTCGGCGGATTCCACCCGCACCCTCATCGGCGATGACGAACACGGCTGGTCGGACAACGGCGTGTTCAACTTCGAAGGTGGGTGCTATGCCAAGACCATCAACCTCTCGCCCCACGCCGAGCCGGAAATCTTCGCCGCCTGCCACCGCTTCGGCACGGTGCTGGAGAACGTCGTGCTCGATGATATCCGCCAGCCCGATTTTTCCGATGACCGCTATACCCAGAACGGGCGCGCCGCCTATCCGCTGCACTACATCCCCAATGCCTCCGAAACCGGCATGGCCGGCCAGCCGAACACCGTCATCATGCTCACCGCGGATGCCTTCGGCGTGCTGCCACCCATCGCCCGGCTGACGCCAGAGCAGGCCATGTTCCATTTCATCTCCGGCTACACCGCCAAGATCGCCGGCACCGAGAAGGGCATCACCGAGCCGCAGGCCACCTTCTCCGCCTGCTTCGGCGCACCGTTCATGCCGCGCCATCCGGCTGTCTATGGCGACATGCTGAAAACCCGCCTGCGCGGTACCGGCGCTGCATGCTGGCTGCTCAACACCGGCTGGACGGGCGGGCCTTATGGCGAAGGCTATCGCATGCCCATCATGGAAACCCGCGCCCTGCTGCACGCCGCCCTGTCCGGCGCATTGGACGAGGTGCCCATGCGCACCGATCCGCTCTTCGGCTTTGCCGTGCCAACACAAGCGCCGGGCGTCGATCCCGCCTTGCTGAACCCGCGCGGCACATGGCGGGACCCCGCCCGCTACGATGAACAGGCGAAAAGGCTGGTGGCCATGTTCAACGACAACTTCGCCCGTTTCGCCGAGCATGTGGATGCCGCCGTGCGCGCCACCGCGCCACGGGTGCCGGCCTGAACAGGGCGGAAAGGGGCAATGCCCCTTTCCGCCGCGACAAACTGCCCAGCTCCCATCGTTCCACATTGTGGAATGCCCTGCTTCTACAGAGCTCTTTTTTTCTATTCATTCCTGTCAGGAATGTTGGCCGCGATGGGGGACGTGCGGCCAGCATCCGGGAGAAGCGACAGCCTGCCCGTACCCCGCCATGGCGTGCCGAGCGCGGCTTCAGGCAAGATGCCAGGGCGGAAACGGGGGTGTTCCCGCGCGTGAGAAGCGCCGGTAACATGGGCGCAATCCGGATTTGTCAGCGGAAAGAGGGAACCATGAGCATTCCGATGAGAATGGTGCAGATGGGCCTGCTGGGGGTGTTTGGCCTGCTGGCGCTCTACATGGCCGCCAATGCACGGGATACGGCCTTCGCCGTGCATGCTTGGATATTCTTTGCCGCCGCCGTGCTGGGCCTGTTCTGGATGGCGCGCCAGACCAGCTACGATGGCGTCCGGAAGCAGGGTGTTGGTGATGACGAATACATGATGGACGTCGTCAAGGCCGGTGTCATTGCCGCTGTCTTCTGGGCGGTTGTCGGCTTCGCCATGGGTGTTTATGTGGCCTCCGAGCTGGCGTGGCCGTTTCTCAACTGGGATACCTCCAACACCAACTTCGGACGTCTGCGCCCGGTGCACACCACCGCGGTGATCTTCGCCTTCGGCGGCAATGCGCTCATCGCCACCTCCTTCTACGTGGTGCAACGCACCAACCGCACGCGCCTGGCCTTCGGCAATCTCGCGTGGTTCGTCTTCTGGGGCTATCAGCTGTTCATCGTGCTGGCCGCCACCGGCTACGTGCTGGGCGCCACCCAGGGCCGTGAATATGCCGAGCCGGAATGGTATGTGGATATCTGGCTGGCCATTGTCTGGGTCGCCTATTTCCTCGTGTTCTTCGGCACCATCGTCAAGCGCAAGGTCAAGCACATCTACGTGGCCAACTGGTTCTATCTTTCCTTCATCATCACCGTTGCCATGCTGCACATCGGCAACAACCTTGCCGTGCCGGTGTCGTTCTTCGGTTCGAAGAGCTACTCGCTGCTGTCCGGTGCGCCGGACGCCATCACCCAGTGGTGGTATGGCCACAACGCGGTGGGCTTCTTCCTCACCGCCGCCTTCCTGGGCATGATGTATTACTTCATCCCCAAGCAGGCTGACCGTCCGGTCTATTCCTACCGGCTGTCCATCATCCACTTCTGGGCGCTGACCTTTATCTACATCTGGGCCGGGCCGCACCATCTGCACTACACCGCCCTGCCGGACTGGGTGCAGACGCTGGGCATGGTGATGTCGGTGATCCTGTGGATGCCCTCCTGGGGCGGCATGATCAACGGCCTGATGACGCTCTCCGGCGCCTGGGACAAGCTGCGCACCGACCCGATCCTGCGCATGCTGGTCATTTCCGTGGCCTTCTATGGCATGTCCACCTTCGAAGGCCCGATGATGTCCATCAAGTCGGTCAACGCCCTGTCGCACTACACCGACTGGACGGTTGGCCACGTGCACTCCGGCGCGCTCGGCTGGGTCGGCATGATCTCCATGGGCGCCGTCTATTATCTGGTGCCGCGCCTGTGGGGCCGTGAGCGGCTGTATTCCTACACGCTGGTAAGCTGGCACTTCTGGCTGGCCACCTTGGGCATTGTGCTCTATGCCGCTTCCATGTGGGTATCCGGCATCATGCAGGGCCTGATGTGGCGCGAGTATGATGATCAGGGTTTTCTGGTATATTCCTTCGTGGAAACCGTGGAGGCCATGCATCCGTATTACGTCATCCGTGCATTGGGCGGCACGTTCTTCCTGGTTGGCGGCTTGCTGATGGCCTACAATGTATGGCAAACCATCCGTGGCCGGGTTCGTGCCGGCGAGGCCGCGCTGGTCGAAGCGAGGGCCTGATGAGGGGAGCGAAGCATCATGAAGCATGACAAGATCGAACGCAGCGCCACGTTGTTGCTCGTTCTGAGCTTTCTCGTGGTTACGGTGGGTGGTCTGGTGGAGATCATTCCGCTGTTCTGGCTGAACAACACCATCGAGCGGGTGAAGGGGGTTCGTCCCTACACCCCTCTGGAGCTGGCCGGGCGCAACATCTATATCCGCGAGGGCTGCTATCTCTGCCACTCGCAGATGATCCGTCCGTTCCGTGACGAGGTGGAGCGCTACGGCCATTACTCGCTGGCCGCGGAAAGCATGTATGACCATCCCTTCCAGTGGGGATCGAAGCGCACCGGCCCGGATCTGGCCCGTGTCGGCGGCAAGTATTCCGACCAGTGGCACGTGCAGCATCTCATCGATCCGCGCGCCGTGGTGCCGGAGTCGGTCATGCCGGGCTATCCGTTCCTCGCCAAGACGGAGCTGAAGTTCGACGACATTGCCGATCATCTGAAGGCGCTGCGCATCGTCGGCGTGCCTTATGATGACGACATGATCAGGAACGCCAAGGCAGATCTTATCGCGCAGGCCAGCGGTGAGGACACCGAAGGGCTGATCAAGCGTTACGGCAAGGCCCGCTGGGGTTCCGCCACGGAAGTCAAGGCGCGTGATTTCGGCAGGGATGGGCCGCAGAAGATTACCGAAATGGATGCCTTGGTGGCCTACATGCAGATGCTCGGCACGCTGGTGGACTTCAAGACCTTCGACACCACCAACGTGGAGAACCTGCGCTGATATTCGGCTGAGGAGGGATCATGTCCTACGAAACAGTGGCATCCTGGGCTGGCAGCATCGCCACGGTCATCTTCGCCCTGTTCTTCATCGGTGTGTTGATCTTCATCTTCCGCCCGGGGTCGAAGAAGACCTATGAGGAGCTGGCCCGCCTGCCGCTTCAGGACGAGGATATCGGGGAACGGAAAAATGGCTGAACGTGAACGCGACGAAGTAACCGGTACGGAAACGACCGGCCATGAATGGGACGGCATCAGGGAGCTGGACACGCCCCTGCCGCGTTGGTGGTTGTGGACCTTCTATGCCACCATCGTCTGGGGTGTTGGCTACATGCTGGCCTATCCCTCCCTGCCGCTGATCAATACCAATTACAAGGGCTTCCTGGGCACTACCAACCGCATGCAGTTGCATCAGGAGCTGAAGGAAGTGAATACGGCCCGTGCGGAAAAGCTGCAGCAGCTTGAAAATCTCTCGTTGCAGGACATCCGCCAGAACGATGAGCTTTTCCAGTTTGCCAACCGCATGGGCGCGGCGGCCTTCAAGGTGAACTGCGTGCAATGCCACCAGGCCGGTGGCCAGGGCGCCTATGGCTACCCGAATCTGGCCGACGATGACTGGATCTGGGGTGGCACGCTGGAGGATATCCATTACTCCATCACGCATGGTATTCGCTACAACCCGGACACCAACGAGGAAACGCGCACCTCCGAGATGCCGGCCTTCGGCAAGGACCAGATCCTGGAGCCCGCGCAGATCGATGCGGTGGTGGAATACGTGTTGAAGCTCTCCGGGCAGGAGCATGATGCGAAGAAGGCCGAGGCGGGCCAGACGGTCTATATGGAAGATGCCGGCTGCAACGGCTGCCATGGCGACAAGGGTGAAGGCATCAAGGATGTCGGCGGCCCGCGCCTGAACGACCAGATCTGGCTGTTTGGCGGCACCCGCGAGGAAATCCGCGCCCAGATCTTCAATCCCAAGCATGGCGTCATGCCGGCCTGGAAGGGCAAGCTGGACAAGGCCACCATCAAGGCCTTGACCATCTACGTCCACTCGCTGGGCGGTGGTGTCGGCTCGTAAGCCGCGCCAAGGCTGCAAATACCGGGCGGGGATGACGGCGTCATCCTCGCCCTTTCACCCTCAGGCAACATGCTTCCGCATTGCGGACTGGTTGCCACGTGCTGAAACCTGCAACTTGCAAATCATTAAATTCATTGGCCACGCCACATATGCAAGCATAAGCACATCGACTGGCCAGACGTGTGGCCACAATGGCAGGCCGGAGGAAACGCCAACGAGCTGACAGGGTATCGGACAGGCAAGAGACAACACGCATCCACGAACAGGGGCAGGCACAACCATGGTGGAAGTCGTCGATACCCTCAAGCGCGAGGCCACCGGCAAGGCCGCCGGCAATGTCGGCGCGCCGCAAGAGCCTGAAGAGAAAACCTCGCTCTATCAGGCCCGCAGGAAGATTTATCCGCAGAGCATCAGCGGTGCCTATCGCCACCTCAAATCAATGCTCGCGATCGTCTTCATGGGCATCTATTTCATCCTGCCTTGGATCCGCTGGGATCGCGGCCCCGGCGCGCCGGATCAGGCCGTGCTGGTGGATCTGGCGCACCGCCGTTTCTATTTCTTCTTCATCGAGATCTGGCCGCAGGAGTTCTATTACATTGCCGGTCTGCTCATTCTTGCCGGCATCGGCCTGTTCGTCGCCACCTCCATGGTCGGGCGCGCTTGGTGTGGCTATGCCTGCTGGCAGACGGTATGGACCGACATGTTCATGTGGGTGGAGCGCAAGATCGAGGGTGATCGCAACGCCCAGATGAAGCTCGACAAGACCCCGTGGAACGCGCAAAAGATCATCAAGCGCGGCCTGAAGCACGCGGTGTGGTTGTTCATCGCCTTCTGGACGGCGCTCACCTTCATCCTCTATTTCGGCAACGCGCCGGACGTGGTGAAGTGGTTCTTCACCGGCCAGGCTCCCTCCGTGGCCTACTGGACGGTGGCCATCATGGGTGGCATCACCTACATGTTTGCCGGCATCATGCGCGAGCAGGTGTGCATCTACATGTGCCCCTGGCCGCGCATTCAGGGCGCCATGGTGGACGAGGACACCCTCATTGTTACTTATCACGACTGGCGCGGCGAACCGCGCGGCTCCATGCGC
Organism: Alphaproteobacteria bacterium; assembly: GCA_024279045.1. Taxonomy (GTDB): domain Bacteria; phylum Pseudomonadota; class Alphaproteobacteria; order Rhizobiales; family Aestuariivirgaceae; genus Thermopetrobacter. The sequence continues at coordinate 14,325 of JAJRRZ010000093.1, read as the reverse complement.
GACCGCAAGAAACACCCCGAAATCGAGTTCGGCGACTGCATCGATTGCGGCAAGTGCGTGCATGTCTGCCCCACCGGGATCGATATTCGCGATGGCCAGCAACTGGCCTGCATTACCTGCGCACTGTGTATCGACGCCTGCAACTCGGTAATGGAGAAAATCGGCAAGCCACGCGGGCTGATCGCCTATGCCAGCGTGAAGGCCTACGACGACATGGCCTCCGGCAAGATGAAGCAGGCCGATTTCGGCTGGCGCAATTTCATCCGTCCGCGCACCATCGTCTATCTCACTGTATGGATGCTCATCGCCGCCGGATTGGTGCTGCATCTGGCCACCCGCGACCGGCTGCAGATCAACGTCATCCACGACCGCAACCCGATGTTCGTGCGCTTGTCCACCGGCGAGATCCGCAACGCCTACACCGTGCGCGTTCTGAATATGCAACTGGAGCCACGCCAGTTCCGCATCCGCATGGAAGGTCTGCCAGAGGGCAAGATGCGCATCCTCGGGTTGGACAAGCCGCCCGCGCGCGAATTCACCTTTGATGTAAAGGGCAACAAGGCGCGTGCCCTGCGCGTATTCGTCATGGTGCCGGGCAGCAAGGTTTCCGGTCGTCAGGAATTCGGCTTCGCCATCGAGGCGCTGGACAAGGACGGCAAGCCCACCGAAACCGCGACCAACAAGGCGGTCTTCGAGGCACCCGCAAGGCGCTGATGGCCCGTTGAGGCGACAAACGGGGTGTGCCATGTATCAGCAAGGCGCACCACCACCAGACACATGGGAGCTGAGTCATGTCGCAGGCAAGCAAGGAGTTTCAGCTCACTGGCTGGCATGTGCTGGCGATGCTCGTGGTTTTTTTTGGTGTCATATTCACTGTCAACGGCATGCTGGTCTATTATTCGCAGACCAGTTGGACAGGTCTGGTGCCCGGCAATGGCTATGAGGCATCGAAAAAATACAACAAGCAGGCCGCCACTGCCCGCGCCATGCTGGCCAAGGGCTGGCACACGAAGGTGATTGTGCTGCGCAGCCGCCGTGTGGCGGTGGAGCTGAAGGACGCCAAGGGCCAGCCGCTCACGGGCATGCAGGTTACGGCGGTGTTCTCGCGCCCCGTCGGCACCCGCGATGACCGTACCATGTCGTTGCGCGAACGCACCGCGGGCCACTATGAAACAGCCGAGACGCTGCCGCTGGGCAAATGGATCGCCGACATCCGCTTCCATCGCAACGGCGAGCTGCAATGGCGCGCCACCGCCGACTTCCTGATGCGCTGATGCGCTTTCGGCAGCATCACATGCAGCAACGTAGTGCAGGAGACATTCCATGAGTTGCTGTGGCATGAGAGGCGAGGAAACCGGTGGCGCTGTTGGCAGCGCCGCCTACTGGGTGCGCGAGACCGACGACGGCGCGCGCGAACTGACGCTCTCCGTGCCTGGCATTCACTGCGCCGCCTGCATTTCCACCATCGAGAAGGGCCTGCGCGAAATACCGGCGCTGGAAGAGGGCAGGGTGAATTTCACCCTGCGCCAGGTGAAGGCGCGCTGGCATGATCCGAATTTCGACCCCGACGACATTCCCCGCAAGCTGGCCGAGCTGGGTTACGAGGCCCGCCCCTTCGACCCGCAGGCCGCCGGCTTTGCCCAGGACGATGCGGAAGCCGCCGAGCTGCTGCGCGCCCTGGGTGTGGCCGGTTTCGCGGCGGCCAACATCATGATGCTGTCCATCTCCGTATGGGCCGGCGCAACGGGGCTGACGCGCGATTTCTTCCACTGGGCCTCCGCCGTGCTGGCGGTGCCGGCGGTGCTCTATGCCGGCAGGCCGTTTTTCCGCTCCGCCTTCGCCGCGTTGTCGCAGGCCCGCACCAACATGGACGTGCCCATTTCGCTGGGCGTCATCACCGCGCTGCTGATGAGCCTCTATCAGACCGCCACGCACCAGCAGCATGCCTATTTCGACGCCGCCGTCTCGCTGCTGTTCTTCCTGCTCATTGGCCGTTATCTCGACCATCGCATGCGCGCCCGCGCGCGCTCCGCCGTTACCCAGCTCATGGCCCTCTCCTCGGAGGGCGCCACGGTCATCGAGGCGGATGGCAAGACCCGTTTCCTGCCCATCTCCGAGCTGAAGCCCGGCATGTTGGTGCGCATCGCCCCGGGCGAGCGTGTGCCGGTCGATGGCCTGGTGGAGGAGGGATCGTCGGACGTGGACATGTCCGTCATCACCGGCGAGTCGAACCCCGAGCGCGTCAAGCCCGGCGAGGAAGTCTTCGCCGGCAGCACCAACATCACCGGCCCGCTGCTGGTGCGCCTGAAGGCCGCCGGTGAGGATACCTTCCTGGCCGAGATGATCCGCCTGATGGCCGCCGCCGAAAAGAGCCGCTCGGCCTATGTGCGCATAGCCGACCGGCTGGCTGGCTACTATGCCCCGGTGGTGCATACGCTGGCCGCCCTCACGCTTGGCGGCTGGCTCTATGTAACCGGTTTCAACTGGCCTGTCTCGCTGCTGCACGCCATCACCGTGCTCATCATCACCTGCCCCTGCGCGCTGGGGCTGGCCGTGCCGGCGGTGCAGGTGGTGGCCGCTGGCGTGCTGTTCCGCGCCGGTGTCATGGTCAAGGACGGCGCTGCGCTGGAAAAACTCGCCGACATCGACACGGTGGTGTTCGACAAGACCGGCACCCTCACCCTGGGGCAGTTGAAGTTGCTGGAGACCGGCCCCGTCTCCACCGACATACTGGCCGTTGCCGCCGGCCTGGCGCAAGGCTCCAGCCACCCGTTGTCGCGCGCCATCGTCCGCGCGGTGAAGGAGCGCGGCATTGCCCCGGCGGTGGTGGTGGAGGTGGAGGAGCTGCCGGGCCGAGGCCTGAAGGGCATCTGGCAGGGCCGCGAGGTGCGCCTGGGCGCGCCGGGTTTCTGCGGCGTGGAGGAGGAGGTGCTGGACAAATCCGACATGCCACATCTGGCGCTTTCCGTGCAGGGCCGTGCGCCGGTGCTGTTCCCCTTTGCCGACGAGCTGCGCCCCAATGCCGCGGCCACCATCCGCCAGTTGAAGGACATGGGCCTGCGCGTGGAGATCATCTCCGGCGACCGCGAAGGCCCGGTGCGCGCCATTGCCGAACAGGCCGGCATCGAGCATTTCCGCGCACGCTGCACTCCGCAGGAAAAGCTCGCCTATGTGGAAGGCCTGGCCAAGGCCGGCGCGAAGGTGCTGATGGTCGGTGATGGCATCAACGACGCCCCGGCGCTGGCCGCCGGATATGTGTCCATGGCGCCGTCCACCGCCTCCGACATAGGCCGCACCGCGGCGCAACTGGTGTTCCTCACCGACTCGCTTCGTCCCGTGGCCTTTTCCCTGCGGGTGGCGCACCGCGCCCGGCGGCTGATGACGCAGAACTTCGGCCTGGCCATCATCTACAACATCATTGCCGTGCCGGTGGCGGTGTTCGGCTATGCCACGCCATTGTTCGCCGCCATTGCCATGTCGTCTTCATCCATCATCGTGGTGGGCAATGCGCTGCGGCTCAATTTCATCACGCGCAGCTTCATTGGCAGGCTGCGCCGCGGCCAGTCCGAAGATGCCACGGCGGAAGCCACGCAAGGGAGGCAGGCGGCATGAACGTGCTGGCATTTCTGGTTCCCGTCGCCCTGTTGCTGGGCATCATCTGGGTAGGCGTGTTCATGTGGACGCTGAAGAGCGGCCAGTATGACGACCTGGAAGGCGAGGCCTTGCGCATTCTTGACGACGAGACAGACGACAGGCCGCTGAATGGCGACAAGCCGCCCACCCGCCGCGGCGAGGAATAGGCCGTTTCGCTATTGGCCGCAGGCGGGCTGATCGTAGCGGCTACTGCCCGCCCTCGCCGTTTTTCGCGCTGCCCTTCGACACGCCCACGCGCGCCGGGCGCAGCACGCGGTCGTGATGGATGTAGCCTTCCTGGATGACCTGCACCACGGTGCCGCTTTCCGCATCGGGGGTTTCCACCTCGAACATGGCTTCGTGCACGTTTGGGTCGAACTTCTCCCCATGTGCCGGGATCTTGCGGATGTTGTGCCGCTCGAAGGTGGCCAGCATGTCCTTCAGGGTCATGTCCACGCCGGTCAGCAGGGTATCCAGCAATTCGTGCTCGCCCTTGCGCTCCTCGGGCACCGCTTCGATGGCGCGGGAGAGATTGTCGCACACGGTGAGCATGTCGCGGGCGAAGTCGGCGGCGGCATATTTCACCGCCTCCTGCTTTTCCTGCAGCAGACGGCGGCGCAACTGCTCCAGGTCGGCCAGCGCGCGCAGATACTTGTCCTTCAGCTCGGCATTTTCCTGCCGCAACTGTTCAAGTTCATCCGCCGGCTCGCTGGCGGAATCCGCCGACTGCTGCTGCGCATCCTGCGCAGCCTGTGCATCCTGGGTCTGTTGCGACCGTGCATTCTCCTCTGCGGCCTGCTGCGCCGCTTGCTTTTCCTCGCTCATGATATCCCTTCCCGTCCCCGGAAGATTGCATGTTTGTCGTTTCCGCCAGTGCATATCAGGAGCGCGGGCGCAAAAATCAAGGGGGCATGGTGATGCTGCTTCAATGGCCAGCATTCATGACGTCATGAAAGCAGGCGCGAGACCATGCGCGCGGCATAGTCCACCACCGGAATGATGCGCGCATAGGGCAGGCGGGTGGGGCCGATGATGCCCAGCACGCCGACCACCTCGCCTGTCTCGTCGCCGTAGGGCGCGGCGACAAGCGCCGAGCCGGACAGCGAGAACAACGGATTTTCCCGCCCGATGAATATGCGCACGCCCTCGCCGCCTTCCACCCGGCTGAGCAGCTCCAGCAGGTCGCGCTTTTCCTCCAGATCGGCGAACAACCGCTGCAGCCGCTCAAGGTCGGAGAGCAGCGCCGCATCGGCAATCAGGTTGCCGCGCCCGCGCACGATCAGCCGCTTGTCCTCGCCGCTGCCCGTCCAGGTGGCCAGCCCGGCGGCCACCACGTCCGCCGCCAGCGCATCGATCTCGCGGCGCAGCACGTCCAGCTCCGCGGCAATGCGCTGGCCCATCTCGCGCATGTTCAGCCCCGCCAGCCGGTCATTGAGAAAGCGTGCGGCGCGTTGCAGACTGGCGCTGGGCACGTCCGGAGCGATGTCGATGACGCGGTTTTCCACCGTGCCATCCTCGCCGACGAGAATCACCAGCGCCTTTTCCGGCTGCAGGCGCACGAACTCGATCTGCCGCAGGCGTGGATTGTGCGACGGCGTAACCACCAGCCCGGCGCACTGCGCCAGCCCGGACAGCGCGGCGGAAACCTGCTCCAGCACTTCCTTCTCGTCGCGCGCGCCACTCAGCGAGGCATCCAGCGCCGCCTTGTCGTCCGGGTTGAGGGTGGCATCCTCCATGATGGCATCAACGAAGAAGCGCAGTCCCTGCTCGGTGGGCATGCGTCCGGCGGAGGTGTGGGGCGCGTAGAGCAGACCCAGTTCCTCCAGGTCGGCCATGACGTTGCGCACCGAGGCAGGCGAGAGATTGATGGACAAATGCCGCGACAGCGTGCGCGAGCCCACAGGCTCGCCGGCGGCGAGGTAGATATCCACCAGTTGCTCGAAAATCTGCCGGGCGCGGGTGTCCAGCTCGGCCAGCGAATTGATGGGTGGTTGCGCCGTCATGGCTCGTGTTCCATGCGGTTTTTCGTGTCCGGCAGCAAAGATAAGGATATGACGCGCCGATGCAAGCGGGCTTGACAGGCCCGCCGCACAACCGCAGACAGGGACAAGGGGCGCGCTGCGGGAAGGGCAATGGCATGGGCAATCCGCTGTTCGACTACTGGTATTTCCACCTGCCGAACTTCGTGCTGGCGGCGCTGTTCTGGACACTGCTGGGGCGCTTCGCGCTGGGGTTGTTCGTGCCGGAAAACTGGGACAACTACATCTGGCGCGCCTTTGTGCGGCTGACCCAGCCGGTGGTGTCGGTGGTGCGGGCTATCACCCCGGCCATTGTCGGGCCGCGGTTGCTGCTGTTGCTGGCGGCGGTATGGGTGTTCGTGCTGCGGCTGGCATTCTACGCGGTGCTGGCAGCGCGCGGGCTGGTGCCGACCTTGCAGGGAGCGGGCGCATGAACCGGCAGACACCACAGATGCCACAGCCGCAGGAGCCGGAGCGGGCCGATGCCGTGGCCTATCAGTTGCTGATACCGCTGTTGCTGATCGCCATGCTCAACGGCATGCATTCGCCGTTCACGGCGCTGCTGGTGAAGTTTGCGGGCGGCTGGTATCCACCGTTTCTGCCGCCGTTGCCGGAGCTGGTGCTGTATCTGGCGCAAATACTCTCCTCGACGCTGACGCTGATGCTGGCGGGCATTCCGGCAGCCCTGCATGAACGCTTCAGCGGTGCGCGGCGCACGACCTTCACCTCCATGGGCATCTGGCTGCTGGGCACGGCCTTGCTGAGCCTGCCGGCGCTGCGCGGCATGCGCCTGGCCCTGCAAGGCGGCTGATGAGCCGTTTCTGCCGGCAATGGCATTGATGGAGAAATGCAAAGCCTGCCGTGCTTGCGCGACGTTTGCCGAGATCACTCTACGTTTGCAAAGGTCAACAGCCACAATGCGCGGGCTTATTTTCCGCAGACAACAGCGCTGATGGAAAAGCGCAACCTTTGCCGAGATCGCTCTACGTCTGCAAAGTCAACAGCCACAATGCGCGGGCCCGTTTTCCGCAGGCAACAGCGCTGATGGAAAAGCGCGACGTTTGCCGCGATCACGCTACGTCTGCAAAAGTCAGACGCACTATGTGCGTGGCGGAGAGGGAGGGATTCGAACCCTCGAGACGGTTACCCGCCTACACGCGTTCCAGGCGTGCGCCTTCGACCACTCGGCCACCTCTCCATTAGCCGTCTTGCGACGTTCAACCTCGGCATTTGCCGCCAGGTTGTTGAAGGTGCACGCAAAAAACATCCAATTCCGTGCGCCTTCGACCACTCGGCCACCTCTGCCGTATTCGCCTTGTCGAGGCAAACAGGCAATAACCGAAACGGCGCGGCGGTTCAAGCATCGCCGCGCTTTTCGTGCAGCAGGAAGGCAGCGCAGCAATCGGCGGCCTGTTCGAGATTGCCGGCCCATGTCTCTCCGCTCTTCACCCGCGGTTTCAGGTCGTGATCGCCATCCGGCAGCCAGCAGATGCGGATTTGTCGCGACAGGGGATAGTCCTGCACCTCCTCGCGCTTGCCGAAGGGGTCGCGCTCGCCCTGGCAGATCAGCGCCGGGGCGCGCAGGTTCTTCAGGTGATCGATGCGCAGGTTCTGCTGCCGCCCCGGCGGATGAAACGGATAACCAAGGCACACCAGCCCGGCGATATCGCCAGCGGCGAACAGCTCGTCGGCCAGCATGGAAGCCACCCGCCCGCCCAGCGACTTGCCGCCAATGAACGGCACCACGCCACGTGCCCGCCAGTGGGCGATGCGGGTGCGGTATTCGTCCAAGAGCTTTTCCGCCCGTGGCGGGGCGATCTTGCGCTGTTCGGCCACGGCGCGGGCCATGTAGGCGAAATTGAAACGCGCCACAGTGATGCCGCGGGCCGTGAGCAGATCGGTGATGCGCTGCAGGAAGGGCGAATCCATCGGCGCGCCCGCGCCATGCGCCAGAATCAGCAAAGGCGCACTGCCAGCGTCGCCACGGTTGGCAGTGGAGATCAACCAGTCATCCTGTGGTGCGGGATCATGGTTTGGCATCGGCCTGGTCCTGCTTGTCTGGAATTGGCTGATTGCGGGCGGAGTTGGCAGCAGCATTGCGGGCGGGGTTGCCGGTGGCGCTGGCCACGCCAGCCGTGCCCGTGGCTATCGGCAGGAAGCGCCGCGCCAGTATGCGCAACTCGCCATCTTCCTGCAGCAGGTCCAGCTGGCGGTCGAGGAAATCGCGCAATGCCGTGGCTCCGGCGGGCAGGGCCATGCTCAGATGATTGTAGGCAAACAGCCTGTCGCTGAACAGTTGCGGCAGCACCCGGCAACAGCCTGTCTTTCCTGTATTGCCGATGAAGAAAGCCAGTTGCAGCCAGTCGGCAAACAGGGCATCGGCCCGCCCTTCCTTCAGTTCTTCGGCGGCCTTGGCGAAGGTTGGCTGCAGCGACAGGCGCACACTGCCCATGTGGCGGATCATCCACAGGGCATGCACGCTGCCTTTCACCACCACCACGCGGCGGCCCGCCAGTGCATCCCAGGTGGCCGCTGCTATCTTTGCCTGCCTGCCGACCGCGAAGCGCCCCAGCGCCTTGTAGTAGGGCCGGGTGAAATTGAAGCGCCGCCAGGTGTCCGCCGTGGGCCTCAGGCCGGAGAGCACCGCATCGCCGCGCCCGTCCAGCAGTGCCTGCGCCAGTTGTGCGCGTGGCAGCACGATGAACCGGCAGCGCGTGCGCGCCCGGCGGCAGATGGCCTGCGCCACGGCAACGGCATAGCCGGTCAGTGCGCCGTTGCTGTTGCGATAGGTGAACGGTGGCGCATCGTCAGCCAGCAGGAAACGCAGCCGCTCCGGGCGTTGCAGGCGGGTCTTCACCAGCGCCGCGTCGATCTGCCGGAACAGCGGCAGCCGTGTATCTGTCCGTGGTTGCGCCGCCGGCAGGGGCGTTGCCGAAGGAGCGGGTTGCGCGGTGGCGGGCAATGCCATGCCGAGCGGCCATGTCAGCGCCACGCACGCAGCGCCATGCAAGAATGTTTTCCACAATCGGCACACCGCTTGCATCCTGGGGGCGCGAGAAGTTGGTTGCAGCAACCGAAGATGGGGGAACATTCTGCAATCTGTCATGGAACATTCCTTCCGCATGTCGACTCATGCGCGCGGCGTCTGTCATGTTCCCGCGCAGTGTTACGGTGATCTGCCGCTTCCGGCAAGAGGAGCGGAAGGGGGAGGGGGTATGTTCGTATCGGTATCAAGGGACGGGGATATCCGTCCTTGTGTGCCATGCCTGCAGGGCGTGGGCAGCCTGCCGCACATGCCTCTGCCGGAGCTGGTGCGCCACATGCGGGGACTGACGCCGGCAGAGGCGGCACATGTGCGCAAACACCGGTTTCTGCCGTTGCCGGGCCGCGGCCTGTGGCGGCCCTGCGTGATCACCGATGCGCTCTCGCACCGCGCGGCGCTGGAACAGGGATGCTGTGTGGTTGCCCGCGCCGACGCGCGCGATTTCTCGCTGGCCATGCAGCAGGCCTGGAACGCGCAACTGGTCGATGATGCCGCCCATGCGCTGCGCCGCACATACCCGGTTTTCTCCGCCGTGCAACGCTTCAGCCGTGCCCAGAAAGAGGTGCTGAGTCTGGCGGCGCTGGTGGTGGCCGCGCTGGCCCTGCTGGCTCCGCGGGCCTTGCTGGTGGCGCTGGGGCTGACCTTCGGCCTGTTCTATCTGGCCATGGCGGCGCTGCATGTTTCCGCCGCGGCCAGCCGCTGGCGAGCATCCGTGCCGCCATTGCTGAAAGACCATGCCCTGCCTGTCTACACCGTGCTGGCGCCGCTGTATCGCGAGGCGGCGGTATTGGGGCAACTGCTGCAGGCACTGGCGCGGCTGGATTATCCGGCGAAAAAGCTGGACATCAAGCTGCTGGTGGAAGAGGACGATGGGGAGACCCGTGCCGCCTTGCGTGGCTTTGTGTTGCCGCCCCACATGGAGGTGCTGGTGGTGCCACGCGGCGCGCCGCGCACCAAGCCGCGCGCGCTGAACCATGGGTTGGCCTTCGCCCGCGGCGAACTGCTGACCATCTACGACGCGGAGGATGTGCCGCATCCGGGACAGTTGCGCGTGGCGGCCTCGTGCTTTGCCGTGCAGGGGGCGGACATGGCTTGCCTGCAGGCGCCGCTGGGTTGGTACAATGCCACGGCCAGCTTCTTCAGCCGCATGCTGGCGGTGGACTATGCGGCGCATTTCCACGTCATTCTGCCGTGGTTGCACAAGCTGGGGCTGCCACTGCCACTGGGCGGCACGTCGAATCACTTCCGCGTTGCCGCCCTGCGCGAAGCGGGAGCGTGGGATCCGTTCAACGTAACCGAGGATGCCGACCTGGGCCTGAGGCTGGCGCGCAAGGGCTGGCGCACCGGCGTGTTGCCGGCGGGCATTGGCACGCAGGAGGAAGCCTGCACGGAATATGCCTGCTGGCGCCATCAGCGGGCGCGCTGGATCAAGGGCTGGCTGCAGACATTCCTGGTGCATCAGCGCATGCCGACGCAGTTGATGCACGAGGTGGGTGCGGGGGGCTATTTCGTTCTTTATGCCTTGCTTGGCGCGGGCGTGTTTGCCGCACTGCTGCATCCGTTCTTCCTGGCGCTGACCCTTGCCACCTTGCTGCATCCGGGTGTGCTGTTTCCCGGCTTCATGAGCAGCCTGCTGGCGGCCATGGGCATGGTGGTGTTCGTCGCTGGCTACACGGGGGCCTTCCTCAGCGCGCGCGAGGGCCTGCGCCGCACCGGCCAGCGGCGGCTTTTGCCGTGGCTAGTATTCCTGCCGTTCTACTGGCTGCTGGTCTCGCTGGCCGCCTGGCTGGCGCTGTGGGATTTCATCAGGCGCCCGCACCACTGGCGCAAGACGGCGCATGGCGCATTTCTGTTGCTGAAGTGAATGCCGCAGGACAATAGCATTTGGCATCACTTGACATTCATGCGGCAATGACGAACAGGGAGAGCATTTCATCAGGCTGTCCATCGCAATTTTCCCGAATGCGATTACCCTGGTGAATGCCGTGAATGCTCTGGCACGGCACGGCGTTTCGGTATAAAGGTTGCGCAAACAGCCGCGCGCGGCGCGGCGGCCAATTGCGCGGATACTGCCCACATGAACGATCAGAAGCCCAACACATTCACCGCCCAGCCGGACGAACGCGGGCGCTTTGGCGACTATGGCGGGCGCTTCGTGGCCGAAACGCTGATGCCGCTGATCCTGGAGCTGGAGCAGGCCTGGCGCGAGGCGCGGGCCGATGCGTCGTTTCAGGCCGAGCTGGACGATTTCCTGAAGCATTACGTGGGCCGGCCCAGCCCGCTGTATTTCGCCGAGCGCCTGACCGAACACCTCGGTGGTGCGAAGATCTATTTCAAGCGCGACGAGCTGAACCACACCGGCGCGCACAAGATCAACAACGTGCTGGGCCAGATCCTGCTGGCGCGGCGCATGGGCAAGACGCGCATCATCGCCGAGACCGGTGCCGGCCAGCATGGCGTGGCCACGGCCACGGCCTGCGCGCGCTTCGGGCTGGAATGCATCGTCTACATGGGCGAGGTGGATGTCGAGCGTCAGCAGCCCAACGTGTTCCGCATGAAGCTGCTGGGCGCGGAGGTGGTGCCCGTTTCTTCCGGCTCGCGCACGCTGAAGGATGCGCTGAACGAGGCCCTGCGCGACTGGGTGGCCAATGTGGAAAACACCTTCTACTGCATCGGCACCGTGGCCGGGCCACACCCCTACCCGGAAATGGTGCGCGAGTTCCAGGCCATCATCGGGCGCGAGGCGAAGGAGCAGATCCTGCAGGCGGAAGGTCGCCTGCCCGATGCGCTGGTGGCGGCCATTGGTGGTGGTTCGAACGCCATGGGCCTGTTTCATCCCTTCCTCGATGACGAGGAGGTGGAAATGTTCGGCGTGGAGGCCGCCGGGCGCGGGCTGAACACCGGCGAACACGCTGCCTCCATCCTCGGCGGCAGGCCCGGCGTGCTGCACGGCAACCGCACCTATCTGCTGATGGACGAGGAGGGCCAGATCACGGAAGCCCACTCCATCTCCGCCGGCCTGGACTATCCCGGCATCGGCCCGGAACATGCCTGGCTGAACGACATCGGGCGGGTGAACTACGTCGCCGCCACCGACGAGGAGGCGCTGGAGGCCTTTCAGTTGTGCTCGAAGCTGGAGGGCATCATCCCGGCGCTGGAGCCGTCGCACGCGTTGGCCCACGTGATGAAGATGGCCCCACGGATGGACAAGGACCGGATCATCGTCATGAACATGTGTGGCCGCGGCGACAAGGACATCTTCACCGTGGCAAAGCACCTCGGCGTGGAACTGTAAGGGTTGGAACTGTAGGGGCGGAGCCGCAAGATGAGCCAGACCATGCCGCGCACCCGCATCGACGAGACCTTCACCCGCCTGCGTCAACAGGGGCGCAAGGCGCTGGTGGCCTTCATCACCGCGGGCGATCCTGACCTTGAGACCTCGCAGGCCATTCTCGACGGCCTGCCCGCCGCCGGGGCGGACATCATCGAGCTGGGCATGCCGTTCACCGACCCGATGGCCGACGGCCCGGCCATTCAGCTTGCCTCGCAGCGCGCGCTTGCCGCCGGGCAGACCATGGAGAAGACGCTGGCCATGGTGCGCCGCTTCCGCGAGCGGGACAGCGATACCCCCATCGTGCTGATGGGCTATTACAACCCCGTGTTTGTTTATGGCAACGAGCGTTTCCTGCATGATGCGAAGGCCGCCGGGGTGGACGGGCTGATCGTCGTCGATCTGCCGCCGGAGGAGGACGACGAGCTGTGCATTCCGGCGCTGAACACGGGACTGAACTTCATCCGTCTGGCCACGCCGACCAGCGATGATGCACGCCTGCCGAAGGTGCTGAACAATGCTTCCGGCTTTCTCTATTACGTGTCCATCACCGGTGTTACCGGCACCCGCGCGCCGGATGCCGGGGCCGTGGCCGATTCGGTGGCGCGCATCCGCCAGCACACCGATCTTCCCATCTGCATCGGCTTTGGCGTGAAAACGCCTGAACAGGCCGCCACGCTGGGCGCGCTGGGTGATGGCGTGGTGGTCGGCTCCGCGCTGGTCACCACCATAGCCGAGGCGCGTGGCAAGGGTGGCGATGCGGTGGCGGCGGTGCATGAGCTGGCCCGCGCACTGGCCGAGGGGCTGCGCGGCGCGGCGCAAGAGACATGATGCAGGCAAGACATCGACGAGCATGACCAACGGGGGCTGAGCAGGCGCATGAACTGGCTGAAAAATTTCGTTAGACCGAAAATCCGCGGCTTCCTGGGCCAGAAGCGCGACGTGCCGGAAAACATGTGGATCAAGGATCCCGCCACCGGCAAGATGGTCTTCTACAAGGACGTGCAGGCCAACCTGTGGGTGATGCCGGAATCCGGCCATCACCTGCGCATGCCCGCGCAGGAGCGCCTGCAATACATGTTCGACGGCGGCGAATACGACGAGATCGAACTGCCGGAGGTGGCCGACGATCCGCTGAAGTTCGCCGATCAGAAGCGCTACACCGACCGCCTGAAGGCCGCCCGCAAGAAAACCGGGCGCAACGACGCCATGCTGGCCGGAATCGGCAAACTGCAGGGCGTGCGCACGGTCATGGCGGTGCAGGACTTCGAGTTCATGGGCGGCTCCATGGGCATGGCGGTGGGCGAGGCGATCATCACTGCCATCAACCACGCCATCGCCAGGCATGCGCCGTTCGTGCTGTTCACCGCCTCCGGCGGCGCGCGCATGCAGGAGGGCATCCTGTCGCTGATGCAGATGCCGCGCACCACCATCGCCATCAACGAGCTGAAGGAGGCCGGGCTGCCGTATGTCGTCGTGCTGACGCACCCCACCACCGGCGGCGTTACCGCCTCCTACGCCATGCTGGGCGATGTGCACATCGCCGAGCCGGGCGCGCTCATCGGCTTTGCCGGGCCGCGGGTGATCGAGCAGACCATCCGCGAGAAGCTGCCGGAGGGCTTTCAGCGCGCCGAATACCTGCTGGAGCACGGCATGGTGGACATCGTCTCCCCGCGTGGCGAGCATCGCGAGGTCATCGGCAGGCTGTTGCGCCTGTTCATGGGGCTGGAGCCACATGAAACCGCCGCCACCGAAGCCGCCGCGGCAGACGGTGAAGCCGGCCCGGCGGAAGAGCAGCCACCAGTCGAACAGGCCGCGCAGGCCGAGCAGGCCACGCAGGCCGAACAGACCGAAGCTGCCGAGGGCAACGGCGCGGATACCACCGCGCAGCCGGAGCAGCCCGCCGCTGATCAACCGGCAAACGCACAAGCGGCAGACAATGTGAAGAAAAGCGGGGAATGACCACCCGATGAGCAGCGCCCGGCGCTTTTCGGCGAGTTACTGGCTCAGCATGGCGCTGCTGGCGCTGGCGGCGGGGCTGGTGCTGGCCTTTTTCTGGCTGGGGGGCTTCTTCAGCGGAGATGCCCGCCGCGACGATATCGCGGACAACAAACCGGCGGAGGCGCTGAACAAGCAGCAGATCATCGCCCGCGAACTGCTGCTGAAAGGCCAGGACGAGCAGGGCCGCCGCTACGAGATCCGCGCCGCCAGCAGCCTGCGCGACGAGAACCGCAAGGGAACCGTTTTCCTCGACAAGGTTTCTGGCCGTATCGATGCCAGCGACGGCGTGCCGATGATTT